>CAXTIY010000059.1:0-13031 GCA_964244215.1 uncultured bacterium | reverse complement strand
ATGGCGGTGGCACGTACGACGGCAACATCAACGACTCGAACAACGGCTCCGCGGAGGCCGAACTCGATGTCGAAACGATCGAAGGCGACGCACCGGGTGCCAACATCTACGTCTACGACATTCCGACCGGGTCGGAAGCCAAATCGAGGATGCCTACAATCGCGCCGTCTCGGATAATGTCGTCGACGTGCTTAACTCCAGCTTCGGGGGTTGTGAGAGTTCCGATCGCAATTTTGCGATCGCGACGAACAACATCGCAATTCAGGGTGCGGCTTTGGGCATCACGTTTTCGGCAGCGTCCGGAGATTCCGGCTCGAACGAGTGCGGAACGAATTACACTCTGCCGGGCGTCTCCGCACCCGCTGCCGATCCCTATTTCGTTTCCGTCGGTGGAACGTCGCTCGCCGTAAGCGCCGGCGGTTCGTATGCAAACGAGACGGTATGGAATGCGAGCGGTGGCGGCGTTTCGAATTATTGGACGCTGCCATCGTACCAGCAAGGTCCGATCGGCGCACTTCCGGGTGGCCGCAACGAACCCGACATCTCGCTCGCCGCCGATCCGTCCCACGGTACCGCACTCTATTTTAACGGCGTATGGTTGCCGATCGGCGGTACGTCTTGGGCATCCCCAATATTTAGCGCTTACGTAACCGAAATCGCGCAGATGCGTGGCGCTCGCGTGGGCTTCGTTAATCCGTCTCTCTATAGTGCGCTAGGAACGACGGGGTACGCGTACTTTCGCGATATTACCGTCGGCAACAACACGGGCTACGTTGCGAGAGCGGGATACGATCAAGCCTCGGGCATCGGCTCGCTCTCGAGTGGATTCGGCTTGGCGCTCGCCTTACCGTAACGCCGGCTCGATCGTCGTTCGGCTCGAAGTCGAACGAGTGTTTCTTCCAGGAGTATTGCGAGAACGGTCTCCTTGGAGAGGAAGAGGCGACCGGGCGTCCATCGCTCGGCGCCCATTGCGCCGACGATCTCGAATAGGAATGCTGCGTCGGGACGCTCGCTTCTTTCGACGAACGCAAGCTTGAGCACTCGCGGCTGCGGATCGAGCGTTCCCGGGAGTATGGAAGCCGACCGAGCGTATGCGAGAATGGTCCCCGGCGTGAGGCGACCTACCAGATCCGTGGCGTCGCAAACGCCCTGCAATGTACGAAGCGTCTGAGCGTCGGTCGTCCTCGCGTTGCCTGCGCGGAAGCGGCTTTCGTCGCCCCATGCGTAGTCCTCCACGTAGAAGCGTAGCAGATGCTCGAGAATCGTCGACACGCTCGCGTGCAACTCTCGGCATAGGGCGTTGATGCGATCGTTAATCTCATTAGATAGTTGCAGTTCGATCTTTTGAGATTGCGGAGGACGAGGCACTCGTTCGACTCCTCGGACGTTAATCGAAACGGATGGTGTGGACGATCGTAAGCGAACCGACGCATGCGGTATCGTTAACTACGAGTGTAACGAGCCGAAAATCCCGCTTGCTTTTGTTTAAATGCTCGGACCATTTTAAGTGACCGTTCTTCGCGTCGATTCTCGCGACGACGAGCGGCCGCGTGTTAATGAACGAACGAGTATTTATCGATTAAGCGGTACTTCTTACTACGTCCTATCGCGATCGCCCACGACTCCAATCGAGCCGTCCCTCTTCCCAACAGAAAGCAATTATGGTATCGCTTTACATACCCATGCTCCGAGGTACGTGTCGTGCGGTTCGTTTCGCTTTCGTTCCTAACGTTTAACGGCGCTTGCGATATTCGCGATAAGCGACGTGCGCTCGCATGAACGGAGGTACGGATCGCCGCCGGCACGCGCGCGCCGGCGTTGCGACGAGCGTTACGTATCTCGTGGAAGGCGCCACATCGCAACGCATCGGCGCTTCTAGCGATATCGGTGGCGGCGGAATGCGCCTCGCGACGAGTGAGGCGATCTCGATGGGTACGCTCCTCTTACTCCGCTTTCTCATGCCGACGAGCCCGCGAGAAATTACGGCGCGCGGTCGCATCGTGATGTCGTTCTTCGAAGCGGAGTCCACGCAGTACAAACATGGCATCGCCTTCACGCAGATCGAACCGATCGGCAAAGACGAAATCGTGCGGTACGTAACGAGCGAATTGCAACTTCGCGCACTCGACTTCAAGGCGCCCACGAACGAATGGAAGTGAGCGAACCGACGCCGGCTGCGCGCAAGAGAAGGGCTGACTTGGCCATGAAACGCGTCCCTGAAAATGCCACGGCGAGTCCCGCGGTGCCCGCTGCGGCCGGATCGACGACCGAGGAACTGTACCGTTTCCTCGTCGAGAGCACGACGGAGTACGGTATCTTTGCAATCGGCCTCGACGGAACGGTCGCGACCTGGAACGTCGGTGCGGAACACGCTTACGGTTACAAAGCGGACGAAATACTCGGCAGGCCTTTCGATGCAGTCTTCACGCCGGAGGACATCGCGGATGGCGCGCCCGCGCGCGAACTTCACTTGGCACGGGCGGAAGGCCGCGCCGATTGCGATCGTTGGCACGTGCGTAAGGACGGGACGCGATTCTGGGGTACCAATACCGTACAGCCGCTGCGAAACGGGGCCGGAGCGATCTCCGGTTACACGAAAATCGTACGGGATATTACGGAGCGCCATGCCGCTTTGACGGCGCTGCACGATAGTGAAGAGCGAATGCGCCTGTTGCTCGAATCCGTCGAAGATTACGCGATCCTATCGCTGTCCTCGACGGGCCTGATTCAAACGTGGAATACCGGCGCCGAACGGCTATTCGGCTTTGCGGCGAAGGAAGCGATCGGAGAGTATTTTTCCCTGCTCTATACGCGGCAAGATGCCGCGCAGGGCGTTCCGGAGGCGGAATTGCGCGAGGCCTCCGCACAAGGGAGTAGCGTCGACGAGCGATGGCACGTGCGAAAAGACGGCTCGCGGTTCTTTGCCACGGGAAAGCTGTCGCGCGTCCGCGCGGCGCATTCCGAGCGCATCGGCTTCGGCTACGTGAAGGTTTCGCACGACATCACGGAGCGCAAAGAGATGGAAGACGCGATGCGCCATGAAGCATTCCATGACGGGCTGACCGCGCTTCCGAATCGGAGTCTCTTCCTAGAACATTTACGTCGCTCGATCGCGCAAGCCTTACGTAACAACAAGGTTAGCTACGCGGTATTGTTCCTGGACCTCGATAATTTTAAGCTCCTCAACGATACGCTCGGACACGTACTCGCGGACCGCGTCTTGATCGCGTTCGCCAGGCGTCTGTCGGGATTGCTTCGAGCGGAAGATGTGGTCGCTCGGCTCGGCGGCGATGAATTCGGGCTATTAATCGGAGATCTCGGAGGACCAGACGAGGCGCTTGCCGTCGCCGACCGATTGCGAGCTGCATTCGCGAACCCGTTTCTCATGGAAGGACGCGAGGTGTACACCTCGGCGAGCATCGGCATCGCTTTCGGATCTTCGCATTACGAAAAGCCCGAAGACGTTCTGCGCGACGCCGATATCGCCATGTACGCCGCAAAGTCGCAGGGCCGCTCGACCACGGTCTTGTTCGATGCGACGATGTACCGCAACGTCATCGCACGGCACAAGCTCGAGGGCGAACTGCGTAACGCCGTGCGCAATAAAGAACTTCGAACCGTTTACCAGCCGATTTACGCACTCGAAAGTTCACAGCTGATCAGCTTTGAGGCGCTCGTTCGTTGGGAACACCCTTCGCGCGGCTGGCTCGCCCCGGCCGAATTCGTACCGATTGCAGAAGATAGCGGGTCGATCATCGAAATCGATCGGTGGGTCTTGCGCCGTGCGTGCCGCGATATGAGTGCTTGGCGAACGGAACACGGCGCGAGCGTACCGCTATCCTTGAGCGTCAATCTATCGAGCCGGCAATTCTCGGATCCGTTGCTCGTCGACCGAATCAGCGACGTACTCCGCGACACGGGTTTCGATGCATCGCAGCTCAAGCTCGAGATCACCGAAAATAGTTTACTCGAGAGTTCCGATAACGTGGCCGCGAATCTGATCGCCTTACGAAAGCTCGGCGTTGAAATGTACGTCGACGATTTCGGAACCGGCTACTCCTCACTAACGTATCTGCGCGATCTCCCGATCAGTGCGCTAAAAATCGACCGGTCGTTCGTAGCGACGATGCTCCTCAATACCGGTAGCGCGGAGATCGTGCGTAGCGTCGTCACGCTCGCACACAACTTCGGGCTCGTGGCAATCGCCGAGGGTGTCGAAAGTGCGGAACAACTGGCGGCCCTGCGCGCGCTCAATTGCGATTGCGCGCAGGGCTACCTGTTTTCGAAGCCCGTCGTGTGGCAAGCGGCCAGCGCCTTCCTCTCGAAGCCGTCGGCGCAGGTGCTTAAGGGGCGCTCCCGCTAACGAGCCGGAGCCCGGAGGCGAATCGAAAGATCGAACGCCTCGCTCGGCCGACATGCTCGCACTTGCCGCCCTCGAGCGACTCCGTGTGCGCAAAGAATGACTCGCGCATAAGAATTGTGGCTCGAGCGAGCGCGCACCCGAGAGACGGCGTCACTTGCGAGCTTTTGAGGTTCCAGGTTTCGAAGGAGCCGTTCTCGAGCATCGCGATTCCGGATCGTTCCGTCGTCGGCAAGACGAAACAAACGTCCGAGGTGGTGAAGCCGTAGTGCGAGCGGTCGCGAGCGCTCATGCAAACGGCCTCGGGAAAGTTTTCCATCACCGATCGTACGAAGCGCTTAGGCAAGATCACCTTCGATGTATCGTACGCATTACGTGCCCGTACGACGGAGACTCGCGCCGAGTATGCGGAGGCGTGAAGCGCTCTGGTCGTCGGAAGAGCCCTCGAGGAAAGCTGTAAGGGATTGCTCGATAATCGACGAGGCGCTCAACTCTTGATTATGACCCAGAGCCCGAACGCGTTTAACGAGAGCCGTCGGCAAGTTTACGCTGATCGTTTTGAGTTGGGGATCTTTCGGCACTATTGCTCCCTCGTTCATAGTAGAAACGCGATAACGAGCGATATCGCTTCCTATTTACTATCGACCCGAGAGCGGCGGGCTTTACCTCAAACGACGACGTTGCGTTCGATCGCACGTAAAGTGCGGTCGGCCGCGATTGCGAGTATCGCGGCCAGCAGGCTGCCCGCGATCGTGCGATCCGGAGCGTCGTGTTCGAGACCGTATAAGATGAGAACGCCGAGGCCACCGGCATCGACCCAGGCCCCGAGCGTCGCAAGCGCGATGAGCGCCACCGTCGCCACACGCACGCCCGCGAGGATCACCGGTAGTGCTTGCGGCAACTCGACACGCCAGAAGCGTTGCCACGACGTCATTCCGAGGCCGCGTGCCGCGTCGACGAGCGCCACGGGAACGCCGCGAATCCCGAGCGCGACGTTGCGTACGAGTAGCATCTGCGCGTACAGGCTTAGCGCGACGATCGCCGTTAGGCTCCCGATACCGAAAACCGGCACGAGTACGGCGAATAGCGCCAGGCTCGGAATCGTGTAGGTGATGTTGAGAACTTGTAAGACGATGCCGCCGAAGCGTTTGGAGCGCGCGATGAAGATGCCGAGCGGCAACGCGATTATCGACGAAATGACGAGCGCACTAAGTACGAGATAGAGATGTTCGAGAAGGTGCACCGCCACGGTCGCCGGATGAGAGATTAAATAGCCGAACGGATTGGTCACCGCTCGGCCTCGAGCGCGCTACGGACGTCGGCAAAGGCGAGCGTTCCGAGCGTCGTCCCGCCTTCGACGACGCGCAAGCGTTCCGCGCCTTCGAGAAAAGCCGAGACGGCTTCGCGCAGCGACGCGTCCGGGGAGATCGTGTTCCCCGTAGCGGGCACCATATCGTTCGCGTCGTCCGTTGCCGTAGCGCGCGAATCGAGCGCCGCGCGCACGGTCAGCAATTGCAGACGGCGTACCGCGTCTTTCGTATCGAGCAACTCTTCGACGTACGGCGTCGCCGGTCGCGCGAGCATGTGCAGGGGCGCCGCGGCCTGTTCGATGCGGCCTTCGCGCATGACGACGATGCGATCCGCGATGCGCAGCGCTTCGTCGACGTCGTGCGTTACGAATAAAATCGTCGTGCCGAGCGCGCGGTGAATGCGCAAGGTTTCGTCTTGCAAGGCGAGCCGTACGATCGCGTCGACGGCGCCGAACGGCTCGTCCATGAGCAGCACGCGGGGTTCGGCTGCGAGTGCCCGCGCGACGCCGACGCGCTGCTGTTCGCCGCCCGAGAGTTCGCGCGGCAGCCGTTCGCGATAACGGCCGGGAGCGAGCCGTATGAGTTCGAGCAATTCATCGACGCGTTTGGCGATGCGCGCTTTATCCCAGCCGAGCAGCTCGGGGACGATGCCGATGTTCTTTGCGATCGTAAGATGCGGAAACAAACCGACCGCCTGGATGACGTAACCGATTCCGCGCCGCAGCGCCTCCGGTGTCAATTCGCGCACGTCGCGCCCGTCGACTTCGATCGTTCCGTGCTCGGGAATAACGAGCCGGTTGATCGTGCGCATGAACGTACTCTTGCCGCAGCCGGAGGGCCCGAGGAGCACGACGAATTCGCCCGGCGCGACGTCGAGGCTAACGCCGCCCACGGCGCTGCGATCGGTACCGGGATAACGCACGACGACATCGCGTGCGACGACGGATGCGCCTTTCACGCGAGCCGGTGATCCCTGAGAAAGGCGCTCGCGGCATCGGCCGGATCTTGCTTTTCGCGATCGACGAGCTGGTTGAGGCGACGCATGACGTCGTCTGAGAGCAACGGTGAGAGTTCGTCGAGCCACGTAGCGAGCGCGGGCAAGCGCGCGAGCGTATCGGCACGCACGACGGGTGCGGCTTGATAGGCGGGCCAGAAGTGCTTGTCGTCGGCGAGTAAGATGAGCCGGTCGTACGCGATCTGACCGTCCGTGCCGAAAGCGACCACGACGTCGACGCGTCCCGTTTCCAAGGCCGTGTACTTGAGCCCGATGTCGAAGAGCGCGATGTGAGCGAATCGGAAACCGCCGTAAGCGCGTTGCAACCCGGGCAACCCATCGAGCCGGGTGGTGAACTCCGGAATAGCGCCTAAACGCAACTGCGGCGCCGCTCGAGCGACGTCGCTCAAGGTGCGCAGACCGTACTTCTTGGAAATCGGCTCCGTCGTTGCGAGCGCCTGCGTATCGTTGAACGGGGCCGGTGCGAGCCAGTGCAATCGGTAGCGCTCCCGATACGTTCGCGAGACGAGTTTGTAAATCTCGGCAGCATTCGGGATGGTCGCGGATTTTAAAACCGACAGCAGCGCCGTGCCCGTGTATTCCGGATAGAGATCGATATCGCCGCGCCGCAGCGCCTCCATCGCGACCTGGGTGCCGCCGAGATTAAATTTACGCGTAACGCGGATGCCGTGTCGCTCGAGCACCTGTGCGTACAATTCACCGAGCACGAGTTCTTCGGTAAAGTTTTTCGCGCCGATGGCGACGTTGTTCCCGGTGCGCCGCTCGCAGGCTGCGAGCCAGACCGCGCTGCAAACCAGCGCCAGGGCCCGCGCGCGCGACGGACCGCCGGCACGGGTCATACGGTGCGTGCCGCAAGGCGGCGCTCCACGAGCGATAAGATGCCCTGCGCCACGAGCGCGAGCACGGCCACCGCCCCCGCGCCCTCGAACAGCTCGGCGTTGTCGCCGCTGGCAAGTCCGTTGAGAATGTATTCTCCGAGGCCGCCGCCACCGATGAACGCCGCGAGCGTCGCGCTTGCGATCACCTCTACGGCAGACGTACGTATGCCTGCGAAAACCACCGGTGTCGCGAGAGGCCAAACGATCCGCAAGCGTGTCTGACGCTCGCTCATCCCGGTACCGCGCGCCGCATCGACGACGGCTTCCGGTACGCCACGCAAGGCCACATCCGTGTTGATCGCAATCGGGGGCACCGCGAGGAATACGAGCGCCACGACCGCGGGCCAGAAGCCGATCCCGAGGAACGGCTGCGCGAGCGCGAGCACGGCCAGGCTCGGAATAACCCGTGCGACGTTTACGAGACCGAGCGAGACGTCGCGCAAGCGAGGCGTGCGAGCGACGAAGCCGCCGAGCGGCACACCGATCGCGATCGCGACCGATAGCGCCGATCCGGCGAGCGCGAGATGATCGCGGACGTGCGCTACGAGATCGTTCATTCCTAGCCGGTGGAGTTCAGGGAAGTAACGCCGAATGCCCGCTGACATGATCGTTCACCCCGAAGCGCAAGGCGGCGACGGCGAAACCGTTCCGTCGCCCGATGCGCTGTCGCTCGAAGATCCGACGCTATATTTTAGCCGCGAGCTTTCGTGGCTCGAATTTAACGATCGCGTGCTCGAGGAAGCCTGCGACGTAAATAATCCGCTGCTCGAACGCCTTAAGTTCGTCGCGATCTTCAGCACCAATCTCGACGAGTATTTCATGATTCGCGTGGCCGCGCTCAAACAACAAGTTGCCGCCGAGGTGCGTAAACGCGCGAACGACGGGCGCTTGCCCGCCGAACAATTAACGGCGATCTCGGAGCGTTTGCGCGTGTCGCTCGACCGGTTCGACGAATTGCTGCGGAACGACTTATTCCCGGAACTCGAACGAGCGGGAATAACGATCCGCAGCTACGACTCGTTATCCGGCCGTCAGCGCGACGAATTGCGGCGCATGTTCGACGAGCGCGTGTTTCCGGTACTTACGCCGCTCGCCGTCGATCAAGGTCATCCGTTTCCGTATATCTCGAACCTCTCGTTGTCTCTGGGCGTCGAGATGTACGAGGCGACGGACGAAGGTCCGCGCATGCACTTCGCACGGCTCAAAGTGCCGGGCAGCTTGCCACGCCTCATGCAGATCGACGCGCCGGACGGAGCGCTACAGTACGTTCTGCTCGAAGACGTCATCGCCCACAATCTCGATACGCTTTTTCCCGGCATGGAAATCCGTGCATCATACTGTTTCCGCGTCACGCGCGACGCCGACCTCGATTTGCAAGAGGACGAGGCGGACGACCTCTTGCGCGCTATCGAATCCGAATTGCGTAAGCGACGCTTCGGCGAACCCGTACGCCTCGAAGTCGAAGCCTCGATGCCCGAACACCTGCGTGCGATGCTCCTCGATGCGCTCTCGCTCGGCGACGTCGATTTGTACGCGATCGACGGAATGCTCGGCACCTCCAATCTTTGGACGATCGTCAATATCGATCGGCCCGAGTTGCACGACGCACCGTTCACGCCCGGTATTCCGAAACGGCTCGTCGGCGAAGCGGATATCTTCGCCGCGATTCGCGAGGGCGACATCCTGCTGCATCACCCGTACGACTCGTTCGATCCGGTCGTGCAATTCGTGCAACAGGCCGCGCGCGATCCGCACGTGCTCGCGATCAAGCAGACGCTCTACCGAACTTCGGGCGCGAATTCGCCGATCGTTAACGCCCTGCTCGAAGCGGCGGAAAACGGCAAACAGGTAGCGACGCTGATCGAACTCAAAGCGCGCTTCGATGAAGAGAACAACATCCACTGGGCGCGTAATCTCGAGCGCGTCGGCGCACACGTGGTCTATGGTTTCCCGGGGCTCAAAGTACACGCGAAGGTCATCTTGATCGTACGCGACGAGCCGGACGGTCTGCGGCGCTACGTGCACTTCGGCACGGGCAATTACAACGACAAGACGGCAAAGGTGTATACCGATCTCTCGCTTTTCACGTGCCGCCCCGAACTCGGCCGCGACGTCTCGCATCTCTTCAATCGCTTAACCGGATTCTCGAAGACGACGAAATACGAGAAGTTGCTCGTGGCGCCGACGACGCTGCGGCAAGGCTTCGTCGATCTTATCGAACGCGAGCGAGAACATGCCCTCGCCGGGCGTCCGAGCGGCATCGTCGCGAAGCTCAACGCGATCAGCGACGCGCGCATGGTGCGCTCGCTCTACCGCGCTTCGCAGGCCGGCGTACAGATCGAATTGATCGTACGCGGCATGTGCGAACTACGGCCCGCGATTCCGGGTGTGAGCGAGACGATCCGCGTGCGCAGCATCGTCGGGCGGTTCCTCGAACATTCGCGCGTCTTCACTTTCACCAACGGCGGGGCACCGGAGGTGTACATGGGCAGCGCGGATTGGATGGGACGCAACCTCGACCGGCGCGTCGAAACCGTGGTTCCGGTGCTCGATCCCGTTTTGCGCGAGCGCATCACGTTCGGCATCCTCGACGTCTTACGCGAAGACAATACGAAAACGCGCTGGCTCCAATCCGACGGCTCGTACGTGCGCCGCGTGCCGCAGGGTGCGGAGCTTCCGGTTTCCGCGCAATCGCTCTTACTGGAGGCCGCGAAGGCCCTTTAGGCCTCCTCTGCCAGCCGTAAGACGAGTTGCCATTCGCGAGCGTGCACCGGCTGTACCGACAAGCGCGAACCGCGGCGCAACAGCACCATGGTCGGCGCGAGATCGGCGTTGGCCCGCAGCTCCGCGAGCGTAACGAACCGGGGTAAGGCGCGCTCGTATGCCACGTCGACCATCTCCCAGATCGGCTTCGCCTCGGTCGCCTTGGGATCGTAATACGGGCTTTTAGGATCGCGTGCGGTGAAATCGGGATACGCCTCGCGCACGACCCGGGCGATGCCGGCGATCCCCGGGATCTTCGTGCTGCTGTGGTAGAAAAAAGCGAGGTCTTCGAGCCGCATCGCCTTCATGTAATTGCGAGCGGTGAAGTTGCGGACGCCGCTCCATTCGGTGCGCTTCTCGCGTTCGAGCCGGTCGAAGCCGAACGTCTCGGGCTCGCTCTTTAACAGCCAGTAGTTCGGCATGGGGCGCGCTTCACGTTGCAACCCGGAACGCCTGCGCGTGGTTCTAGGCGTCGCCATGCAGCGTAACGTTATCGGTAAGACAAGCTCGGGCTGGGACGGCGTCGAGCGCGAAGGCTACGTGCCCGGCGTAACGACCGCGGTCGTGCGGCACACGATCGTAGGCGGCCGCAAAGACTCGGCCGCGGATGCCGGGCCCTCGAACGAGGTCCGGTATTTCGAGTTGCCGCCTGGAACCGTCTCGCGCCTCGAAAAGCACGAACACGAGCACTTCGTCATCATCGGCGAAGGCGTCGGCTTTGCTGTCGTAGGCGAAACGGTGCGTGAAGTGCGGCAACACGACGTCGTTTATGTCGGCCCGCTCGAGCCGCACCAGTTCGTCAACCGCGGTGAGGCGACGTTCGGATTCTTCTGCATGGTCTCGGCCGAGCGCGACATCTCACAACAACTCGACCCGGAGGAGTTAGCCCGCTTACAAGCCTCGCCCGCCGGCGCGTATATCGATCCATTCGGCGCGCCGCCGCCACGCAAGCGAGCCGTCTCGGTCTAAGCGCCGGTCCGGTCGAGCGGCCCGAATGCCGCTCGGTTAGCTTCCTAGTGCAGTTTGATGAGCGGCGCCGGTTCCGCTTGCCCCGCAAAGGCTTCCGCGAGAACCGTCTTGAGCTCGCCATTCTGAACCATCGGCGCGAGAATGTCGGTATCGCCGTAGAATTTGCCGCCGATGAAGACCTTGGGCAGCGTCGGCCAATTCGTCATGTCCGAAAGCACGTTGCGCTTGGGCATATTCTCGAGCACGTTGACGACTTCGAACGGGTAGCCCAATTGCCCGAAGAACTGAATCGTTTCGAGCGTGAAGCCGCAGAGCGGCATGTCTTTGGTGCCCTTACCGTAGACCAGAATTTTGTTTGCGCTGACTTCGCGTTCGATCTCTTGACGGATTCCGTCGACTGACATTCGTTACTCCAAAACTTCGGTGCGTATGGACATTGCGTGAATGCGCCCGTCGGAACGGGCATCGGCGAGTGCCGCTTCGACCATGCGATGACGGTCCATGAGCGAGACACCCCGGAACGCGCCCGACCGTACGAACACATTAAAATGGTCCATGGTGCCGGTGAGGTCGACGATGTGCACGTCGGCGTCCGGCATGTTGCGCCGGATGAGGGTCGTCATCGAATCGTTGTCGATCATGGCCCGGTTCTTTCAGGGGAAGAGGGTAGCCGGTCTTCACCCGGCCATTTACTCGAGCCTTTCGCGCCGGTCCTCGCGGATGGCGAGCCAGAACGCGCGAGCTTCCCGCAGACTCTCGGGTAGGATGGCCGTGGCCCGCTGCAGGGCCCGACTGACGCCCGACGCGAGCACGATCGCCGCGACTCCGAGCAACACCGCCGGGATACCGCGAGCGCGGACGCGCTTCCCGAGCGAAACCCGGCTCGAGCACAGGAGCGGCAGCGCGTCCAGCAGATCGAGCGCGGAACGGGGCGATCTCATCGCTAGCGCGGCTTCGCGTCCATTGCGGCGAGCCCTCGCTCCAACCGCTCGTATCCACCGCTACCTCGCAAGAAGCGGAGGTCGCCCCGTCACGAAAGCGTATGCCAAGCGTATGAAAGCGGTACGCTTAAACGAGCTCGGTGGTCCCGAGAAGTTTCATATCGAGGACGTCGAGACGCCGGTTCCCTCGGCCGGTGAGGTGCTCGTTAAGTTGACGCGGGCCGCCTTCAACCGGCGCGACGTTTTTATTTCGCAAGGTCTCTATCCCGGCATCGAATTGCCGCGCACGCTCGGCTCCGACGGCACCGGCAGCATCGCGGCCCTCGGCGCGGGCGTCGAGGGGCATTCGGTCGGTGTGGCCGTCGTTATCGATCCGGAACTCGGCTGGAACGACGATCCCGCCGCCACGCAGCGGCACGGCAACATTCTCGGTATGCCTAAGGACGGCACGTTCGCGGAGTACATCAACGTGCCGGCCTCCGCCGTCTATGCCAAACCGGCCGGGATCAGCAACGAAGAAGCGGCGGCACTGCCGCTCGCGGGCTTGACCGCCTATCGCGCCACGTTCACGCGCGGCCGTATCACCAAGGACGACGTCGTGCTCGTCACGGGCGTCGGCAGCGGCGTGCAGACGTTCGTCTTACTCTACGCGGTGCACGTGGGTGCGCGCACGATCGTAACCTCCGGCAGCGACGCGAAGCTCGCCCGCGCGAAAGAACTCGGCGCGGACGTAACGCTTAACTACAAAAATGATCCCGATTGGCACAAGGCGGCGCGTAAAGCGGCGGGCGGCGG
>CAXTIY010000058.1:10648-13079 GCA_964244215.1 uncultured bacterium | reverse complement strand
GGTGATCTGCCCGCTCCTGAGCGAGGATCACGAAGTCGCTACAATTCATCGTCAATAGCGCACGTTGTTCGCGCTGACAAAAAGCGAAAACTGCAGCATCTGCTGCTCCAGCTGACAGTGCGTCTTGCACCCTCGCAAAAGACGCTACGGCTCGTAATCGGCCCCTCGCACTCGTAGATTTCGGCTCTGCAAAGCCTAGAGTTCGCGGCCTAGTGCGTAAAAAAGAGCAGACTTTCGACCGAAGCAAACAGCGCGAGCGGCATCGCGACGGCTCCGACGCGTAGGAAGCGCCAGGCGTCGGTTTCGACGTCCTCACGACGTAAGGCGATCAACCACAAAATCGTCGCGAGCGAACCCGTCACCGATAGGTTCGGGCCGAGATCGATACCGATCGCGACTGCGCTACGAAAGGCGGTATCGGCATGGGTCGCCACCACGATGGACCCCGCCATGAGGCCCGCGGGAAGATTGTTGATGAGGTTCGAGCCGATACCGGTTGCGAATGCGGCCGCGGCGAGCCCAAGCGGTTTCGGCCATCCTTGCGCAACGGTTGCCGCGTGTTCGAGAACGGTGAGTACGCCCGTCTCTTCGACCGCCGAGACGAGGACGAAGAGGCCCGCGACGAGCAAGAGAACGCTCCACGAGACTGACGTCGCGATCGGTTTTGCGGACTCCCGATCCAACACGACGATGACCACGAAGAC
The DNA here is from genome assembly GCA_964244215.1 of uncultured bacterium. GTDB lineage: Bacteria > Vulcanimicrobiota > Vulcanimicrobiia > Vulcanimicrobiales > Vulcanimicrobiaceae > CAXTIY01. The sequence continues at coordinate 12,375 of CAXTIY010000058.1, read as the reverse complement.
GAAGGCCCCCGCGATCGCGGTGACGGTGCCGAGATTGATGCCGAAGCCCGAAGCCGTCACGAGCGCAACAGCCGTTGCGCCGATGCCGCAGAGCGTTACGCGGCCGCCGAGGCGCAGCGTAGGCGCATCGGCCTCGGCGACGTCGCCTGCGAGTTCGCCGCGAAAGAGCGCGATCATCACGACGTACGTCACGACGACGGCAGCGAGCGAGGGCAATGCAAACGACGCGAGCCACATGCCGAGCGGCGGGATGCCGCCGGAAAAAACGACGAGGTTCGCCGGGTTCGAGATCGGCAAGATGAAGCTCGCGGCGTTCGCGATAAGCGCGCATGCGAAGAGATGCGGGAGCGGCTTCACCTTCGCCGCCTTCACCGCCGCCGCGACTGCGGGCGTGAGGACGACGGCCGTCGCGTCGTTCGAGAGCACCGTGGTTACGACGATGCCGACGCCGTAGATGATCGTAAACAAGCGCATGCGCGAACCGCGGCTGGCGCGGATCGCGACCGCCGCGATCCAGTCGAAGACGCCTTCGCGCCGCGCGGTCTCGGCGAGCAACATCATCCCTGCAAGAAAGAGATAGACGTCGGTGCCACCGGCGACGGCTTTGGCCGCGGCATCGATCGGAAGAAGACCGGCGACGACGACGGCGATGCCGCCGCCGAGCGCCCAGATCCACTCGGGGCGGCCGAAGGGTCTTGCGAGCACGCCGATGATCGCAATCAGACTGATGAGCCAAATCGCGATGTCGCGAACCAAGTGGGCGTCGATAACTTCCTCGTTCGTCGGTAAGCGCGGATCGGGCCGTCGCTCGGAGACTGCCTGCAAGAAGCGTGCCGTTTATAACGCCGCGCACGACCGTATGAGTGGCACGCTCTTTGCAAGCGAGACGCTAACCGTCTTCTCCCATCGGAGCCACCGTGAACAATCTCTGGATCTACGGACTGATCGTCGTCGCGGGCGCGTTGCAGGCCCTCGGCGCGGCGATGAACGGCCAACTCAACAAGTCGCTCGTTAATCCGTGGCTTGCGAGCATCGTTTCCTTCGCGCTGGTCGTGGCCGTGCTCGTCGTGATCTTCGGGCTTATGCCCCGACCGCTACCGGGCGGTGCAGATATCGCGGGGATGCCGTGGTGGGCGCCGCTCGGCGGCATCACGGGCGCAGTGGCGGTATTCGTCGGCCTGCTCTTTATCCAAAAGATCGGTGCAGGCCCGGTCAACGGTCTCACGATTGCGGCGAACCTCATCGCGTCGCTTGCGATCGACCAGTTCGGAATCGCGAATATGCCCGCGCATCCGATCAGCGTCCTTCGCATCGTCGGCGCCGTCTTGATGATCGGCGGCGTCACGCTCATCGCGAAATTCTGACCGTCCGCCAGAGACTTCCGACGGACGATCGTCGCACGCGGCCTTCAGTATCGGGGCGAACAGCGTCCAGAGAAGGACGGAGCCGATTGCAAAACTGCCGAGTATCATGAACGCGGGGCGGTACCCGAGATGCTGCGCGATGTAGGCGCCAAGCGCGGGACTAAGGGAGGCCCCGAGGCCTTGAACCGTCATCAATGCGCCTTGACCGACATTGACGCGTCCGGTGCCGTTGAGTATCCGGGCAACGAGTCCGGGTACCGCGACGCTCTGCAAGCCGGCGGCGATACCGTCGAGGGCCTGAACGGGGAAGACGCCCCAGCCCTCGATCACCGATGCCGCGACGAGCCCACGGATCGGTAATGC
>CAXTIY010000058.1:0-10548 GCA_964244215.1 uncultured bacterium | reverse complement strand
AGACGCCCCAGCCCTCGATCACCGATGCCGCGACGAGCCCACGGATCGGTAATGCGAGAAACGTTATGAAGATGACGAGCCAGAAGCCGCGCCGCTCGGCAAGACGGATCGCGAGAAGCGAAGCGCCGACCATTACCGCTTGACGATGATCGTCGCGGCGACGAAGGCGGCGGGATCGCCTCGATGCGCCGCCACGACCGCTAATCCGTACAGCGGTAACATCGCTGCATTGCCCAGGTGAAATAAGGCGAGCGCGGCGGCGAGAACCAGCAGCGGCTTGCACTCGAGAAGCGTTGCGAACCCGGTCGGTTTTTCGTCATCGTCCGTATCGTCCGGAAGGCCACGTGCGATACGGTCGTCGATGGCATTCTTCGGAATCGAAAGCGTTGCGAAGATCGCGAAGATCGCGAACGCTGCTGCGAGCCAGAACACTGCGCTAAATCCGAATCTCCAACCGAGAAACCCCGAGAGGGCTGCGCCGACGACGTTGCCGGCGTGATTGAAGGCTTGATTGCGACCGTTCTGCCGATTAAAGCCGGCTTGATGAAAAATGCCTAGCGTCAGGCCTGCCATACCGGGGCCGATCGCCGCCCCCGCGATCGCCGTCGCAACTTGGGATCCCGCAATGACCCAGAAACTTTGCGACACCCAAATTAATGCGGAAGCCAGCAACGTAAAGATCGCCGAGACGACGATGTAGCTTCGTTTCCGCGTGGTCGCATCGACCAATGCGCCGGCCGGAATCGTGACGATCATCCCGGCGACGCCGCCGATCGTCATGACGGCGCCGATGGGGCCGACGCTCCATCCGCGCGCTTGCAAGAAGACGCCGAGAAACGGACCGATGCCGGCTTGCGCATCGGCCATAAAAAAGTTGAGTGTTTGTACGGCATTGCGCGCCCGGCGCGTTTGTTGCGACGTCTCGCGAATCACGCGGCGCACGCGTTCACCATTTCCGACCGTTCGCGTTGGGACCGAGCCGCGTGCCGAGCAACCCGCGTTCCGGTTTCGCATCGATCGCGTTGTCGAGGTCGCGTTCCGAGCGTTTCGGGGCTTCGTAGGCGCCCGTGCTATTCGTGAGAACGGTGATCGTATCATCGGCGCTCGTGTCGCCGTTCTGCGTGACGGTAACGGTAAGCCGATGCGGGCCGTCGGGAAGGTTGCTCGTATCCCAGGACGCGCGCCACACGTTGCTCGTCTCGATCGGTTCCATCGCGTTCGGCGCCGCGCCGTCTAGGCTCCATGAGACGGCAACGTCGGTTGCGCCCCAGACGCGCGCACGAACCTGGATCTCGCCGCGGACGACTTGCAGCGGCGACGCCGGATCGATGATCAGCTCGCGATCTGCAGGCGATATGATTTTCACGAACGGCCACCGGCCAAGTTCGTTGAACTTCCAACTTACGACGCCGCGATCGATCGTCGTAACCGAAAAGCCGACCGCACCTTCCTCGATCTGGCCGGTCGAACGAGTTGCTGCGTAGATCGTGTGACCGTCGTTCGCCACCTCGTTGTAATGCGTGTGTCCCATGTCGATAACCGCCACGGGATAGCGCGCGATTGCTGCCCGCAATTCTTTCGCGGCGGTGCCGTGCTCGCTCGGATACGCATGCATGAAGAGCGCAAGCGTTTGCGAGTCGCGCTGCGCCGCTTCGCACTGCTCGAGCAACCACGCGCGTTGCTCCGCGCCCAGATCGAAGACGTGTTTATCGCGCCCGTCGAGCGAGTTAAGAAACAGACAGCGATAGGCGCCGACGATGCGATTGCGCCAGAGCTGCGGCTCAAGTTTTTGCCGGTACGCTTCGAGCGTGCCCGACTTACGGTCGTGATCGCCGGTGCGAATCTCGAGCGGGAAACGCAGTCGTTCGATCGCGCGCCGAATCGAGTCGTATTCCTCGACCGTGCCGTCGTCCGCATTGTCACCCGGCAGGACGGCGAAATCGATGTTGCCCGCCAGATGCGCGTTCGCATCCTCGATGAGCGCGAGAAAGTCGCGGTAATTCGGTTGATCCTCCGTCGTGATATGAAGATCGCCGAAATGGAGCCAGCTGATCGTTTGCGAGAGATCGTGCGTCACGAGGAATCGTCTCCTTATTGCAGGGGATGGAGCCGACGCTTACGCGTCGGCTCCGGCTCCGCGGCGATCGCGTGAGCGTGCATCGCGTCGAACAGGCACGTCCGTCTGCTTGCAAATACTTGCAAACTTCTTGCCGGTCGCTATCGTGACGGCGGCTGCGCCTCCACGGGCGGAGCCGGCCGCGGACCCGCGGCGGGCGGAGGCGGCGGGCCGCCGTGTCGCGGTCCACGAGGGTCAGCCGGGCCGCCGGGGATCGCGCCGCCCGGGATCGGACCGCCGAGCGCGATCCGATCGGTGAGAATCGTGCCGTCGCCGAGCGGCCTTCCAGTGTAAGTCACGCGCATGCCCGGAACGAGCGTCGTGCCGCGTGGGTCGATGATCGTGCCCTGACGCAGCGTCAGCGCGATCGTTCGACCGGCAGGCCCGGCCAGGACGACATGGTACGGCCGGCTCGACGTAATGACGCCGCTCGTCGGCGCCGGCGGTCCGCCCCGCGGACGCGGGCCGCCGGGCGGCGGTTGGGGCGGTTGAGCCGGGCCACGCGCGGGAGGCGGGGGGAGCGGCGTTTGGGCCGCGGATGCGGCGATTGGGGCGGAGAGCGCAAGCGCCGCGGCGGCGATCGCGATCGGATGATGGTTGGTCATATGGGCTCACATGCAAACCCGGTGCCGCGCGATCGCTGTTTCAGAGTGCTCCTCGGACGGCACGATACTTGCAGGTGCTTACTGATGGCGCACGACCGCTTCGCTCGAACATGAGGTTTGCCGCACGTCTTCTGGCCGCCACGCTCACATGTGCGCTCCTCGGCGCCACGCCCGGGCCGCCCGCGCCGGATCAGGCCTCCGCGGTATCGCGTCATCTTGCACATGCCGCGCAGCATGTCGCGGGCGCCGTTGCAACCGATTCGATCGGCCGGCGCGCCGTACGTGAAGCGATGCTCTCGCTCGCCCGCGCACGTGCGGCGGCCGCGCGCGGCAGCTTTCTCGCGTGCGACGAACTCGCGGCATCGGCCGACGATCTCGTCCGCGCCGCCGTGCCGCCCCCTCTTCCAGGGCCCGACCCGCACCCGCCACGGCCGGCTCTCATGATTCTCGCAGGTAGCGACGTCATTGCATCGGCTTTGGCGTCCAGCACGGTGCCGCGTGTGCGAACGTTGCTCGACTTCGCGAACTCGGTTGCCGATGCTGCGCGGCGGCAGATCGCATTGAACGATTCCGTGGCTGCCGAGACGGCAGAGCGTGGCGAAGCGATCGTCCGAGCTGCCGCGCACGCGGCCATCGCGGAGGATCCGACGCTTGCGCCCATCCTGCCGCGGCCGCCGAAACCGCCGCTCGCTCCGCGCCGTCCACCGCCGCCGCCCGAATGACGAACGTCTCGCTCGGCACGCGACTGGAAACCGCCCCGGTCTTGCAGATCTATGCGACATTGCTTCCGCTCGGGTCGCGCGCGCTCGACGAGGCGATCGGGCGCGAGCTCGCGGAGAACCCGTGGCTCGAACTCGTCGAGCGACCGCTCACGGGCCTGGGCGACGATGTCCTCCGCGATGTCGCCTCGGGCGCCCCGTCGCTCATCGACGCGCTCGAGGCCCAGCTCGAAGCGCGATCCCTGTCGCGCGCGCAGCGCGGCGCGGCGGGCTTCATCGTCGGATCGCTCGACGCACACGCATACTTGCGCGAGACGTGCGAACAGATTGCCCGTGGCGCCGGCGTGAACGTCCGCGAGGCGGAATACGTCGTCGCCGTCGTGCAATCGCTCGAACCGGCGGGCGTCGCGGCACGATCGCTCGGCGAACGCTTTCGGCTACAACTCGCACGAAGCGGCGAGGCGCACACGCTACCGTACGCTGTCGCCGCCGAACTCGATGCGCTCGCGGCGCACGGCGCCGAGCGCTTCGCGCACGATCGAGCGATTGCGCGCGCCGACCTCGATGCGGCCTTGCAGCGCTTGCGCCGGTGCGATCCCGACCCGACGCGCGATTACGATCATCGCATCGATCGCGTGTATCCCGAGGTCGTTTTCGCGCGCACGAACGATCGTATCGAAGCGAGAATCGACGGCAGATACTGGCCGAACGTCCGCGTCGCATCGCTCGAGCTTCCGACGCGCGATCTCTCCGAACCGATGCGTCGTGCGCGATCGCGCGCGCGGCTCGTGGTCGAAGCGCTTGCGCGGCGGCGCACGACGCTCGAACGATTGGCCGCAGCGTTGCTAGCGGGTCAACACCGCTTCCTTGCAAGCGCCGGCGATCCGGCGCTCCTCGCACCGCTCACCGGACGCGAACTCGCGCGCACGATCGGTTGCGCGGAATCCACTATCTCTCGCGCGCTTGCGGATCGCTACGCGTCGACGCCGTTCGGAACGATTGCGCTACGCGCGCTCGTCGCACGCAGTCCGGGGAAGATCGCGATGACGTCTGCGAGCGTGCGCGAAGCGATTCGCGCCATTATCTCCGGCTCGCCTGCGCTCTCGGATGAAGCCGTGGCGCGGGCGCTTGCACTACGCGGCATTCGTCTCGCGCGACGAACGGTGTCCAAATATCGCGCGATGCTGGGCGTTCCGCCTTCGCGCCGGCGGCGACGCGTATGAACCTCGCACGCGCGCTCGGAGCCTTGACGGCGCTCGCGCTGATCGCGATCGTGTTTGCGGTCGTTGCGCTCGCGACGGCGCTTCGGCTCGCCGATGCGGACGTCGTCGTTAACGCGCATGCGGTCCTCGCTCCCGCGGCACGACGCATAGCCGCCGCTTACGACGGTCAGATCGCGACGCTGCGTAGCGACCTGAGCATCCCGCTTTCAAAGGCAGTCCTCGATCGTTATGCGCGTCGCGTCGTCGTCGCGACGATCGGCGACAACGAAGGCGTCGACGGCGGTCTTGCGCTACGCGACGTCGGCATCGTCGGCGACGGCCCACAGCCGGTGGCGGGTAGGCGCGAACGTGCCGCAATCGTAGGGCTTGCCGCAACGGTCACGCGCGCGCGACAGCCGCAAACCGCGAGCGTCGCGCTATCGAACGGCGACATCGTCGCGATCGATGCCGTCGCGCTAACGAACGGTGCAGGCATCGCGTGGGCGCGCGAACGCATCTCCGCGTCGGCGTTGCGCGGCAGAAGCGCCACGCTGCCGCTCATCATCGGTGCCGCGGGATCGAGCCTTCTGCTCGTCGGATTCGCCGCGTTAATCGTATGGATGATCCGGCGTGATGCGCGCACGGTCGTTACCGCAATCGCCGAACTCGAAGCGGACCCGACGGCGCAGCCGACCTTACCGCACGGTGACTTCGGCCGAATCGGGAATGCCGTCGCCGACATGGCGCATCGTCGCGCGCGAGCGGAAGCGGAAGCGCAACGCAACGAGCGTCTCGCCGCGATCGGCCGGCTTGCGGCGAACACCGCGCACGAGATTCGTAATCCGCTCAATGCGTTGCGGCTGCAAGTCGAGGTCTTGCACCGGCGCGTCGGCCCCGCGGTCGACGACTCGTCCGCGAAAATGCGGCACGAGATCGAACGGCTCGACGCCGTGGTCGGCGGAATGCTCGACGTGCGAAGCGACGATGCCGAACGACGCGCTCCGATCGATTTATGCGACGTCGTCCGTCGTGCCGTCGACGTCGTCGAGATCGACGCGACCGAGCGACGACGCGTCGTCGTCGTCGGTTGCGATACCGCCGAAACCGTCGTCGACGGCGACCTCGGCCGGCTCGTGCAACTCGTCATCAACCTCCTCACGAACGCACTCGACGCCGCGCCGCCGAACACGATCGTCGACGTACGCGTCACTCGGGGACCCGCGATCCGGATCATCGATCGCGGTCCGGGGATCGCGGCGCGCGATCTGCCTCAACTGTTCGAACCGTTCTTCACGACGAAGGCGAACGGCACAGGACTCGGCCTTGCGATCGCGCACGAGATCGCGCGCAATCACGAGGCGCGGATCGACGTGCAAAGCGAGCCCGGCGAAACGGCCTTTACGATTGATTTCGGAGCAATGCATCGTGGCTGACCATGCGATCCTAATCGTCGAAGACGACGACGGCGCACGCGAAGCGCTCGCAGTTCTTTTGCGGTCGGAAGGCTTTCGCGTTCGCGAAGCGGCCGATCTCGCCACCGCGCGCGCGGCGCTTGCGACCGAGGAAGTCGACGCGATGTTGCTCGATCTGAAAATGCCCGACGGCAACGGCCAAACGCTGCTCGACGAAGGGTTCGCTTCGCGACGCCTGCCTCCGACGATCGTAATGACCGCTTACGGCAGCGGCACGCGCGCGATCGAAGCGATGCGTGCGGGCGCCGACGATTACGTGCAGAAGCCTATCGACATCGAGCTCGTGACGGCATCGATTCGTCGCGCGATCGCGAGGCGTCGCGCCGATCGCGACGTCGTCACGTTCACGCCGCGTGACCGCATTGCGGACGAAGAGCCGATCGTGGGCGCGAGCGGCGCGATGCAAGAGGTCTTCAAACTGATCGGTCGCGTCGCGCAGACCGATGCGAGCGTGCTCGTCGTCGGCGAGACGGGAACCGGTAAGGAGCTCGTGGCGCGCGCGATTCACCGCTATTCGAGTCGCGCGACGGCACCGTTCGTCGCGGTAAACTGCGCCGCGGTCCCTGAGGCGCTGCTCGAAGCGGAACTGTTCGGATTCGAGAAAGGCGCGTTTACGAGCGCCGTCGCGCAGCGAATCGGCCGTTTCGAAGCAGCTAGCGGCGGGACGCTTTTCCTCGACGAGATCGCGGATCTTGGGCTCGTCATGCAAGCGAAACTCTTGCGCGCGCTGCAAGAACGCACGATCGAACGGCTCGGCGCGAACAAGACTATCCCGATCGACGTGCGGCTCGTCGCCGCTTCGAATCGGCATCCGCGCGACGAGGTCGTCGCCGGACGATTCCGCGAGGATCTCTTTTACCGTTTGAGCGTCGTAGAGATTGCGCTTCCGCCGTTACGCGAGCGACGCGACGATATCCCCGCGCTGACGTCGTCTATTTTGCGGCGCGGCGCGGCGCGCGATCGGCGCACGCTCTCGATTACGCCGCCAGCAATCGATGCGCTGCAAGAGCGCGCATGGCCCGGCAATGTACGCGAGCTCGAGAACGCACTCGAACGCGCGATCGTGTTGTCAGGCGGCTCCATCGATGAGGACCATGTCCGCGACGATCGGTAAAGCTCGACTTCGGCGGAAGGCGCCTCGAACGCCCAGATGCGAGGTCCCAACCCCTTCCGGGACCGTTGCGGATCGAGGAATGCATGTCTCATGTGAAGCTACGGAGTCGACGTTGTGACACTTGCGCTTTATACCTTATCGGCTCGTGCACATCGTTTCTGGGAAAGTCCTATTCTCGATAGGATCGTAGCCCGCATTACAGCTATGTGAGTTAAGTTGTTTGAAGACCGCATTCCCATTGGCGCCGATACCGTCCGCTCGAGACCTTCCGTCGAAAAATAACGGATTCGGGCTTTCCGAACTGACCACGGCCGGCGAAAGCATAGCGCAACCACTTCCGTTCGCCTCGGGGAGTCTTAGCAGTAATGCTTGCAGCCTCCGTGCGTTCGTCTTGATTAAGCCGTTCGAGGAGGGGTGAACGGAGTGGAAACGAGCGGATCGGAATCGGCGTTACGGGAGCTGGCGACCAAGTGAAGTGCGCAAACGGGTGGTGGTTCGCAGTCGACCCGCATCCGACTTCGCCGAACGCGACTATACAAAGAGTGACGACGCTAACGCTCTTAATTAAGCTACTAGCGGCTCTTGCGCGGCGACTAATGTTAGCGCGAACTGCTTCACTACGTTCACGGCCCCAGGCAGACATGGGTTCGGTTCTCCTAGTGATCGACGAGCTCGGCTACCTACTGTAATCAAGGATCGTAACTTGCCGTTTGCAACTGCAAGCGGCGGCGATTGGAGCCATAACGCCACATACCGGAACTCAAATTTAGCGAAGACGACTGCCCGGGCCAGCCCCCGTAAAACAGCAAAGCGGCCGAAGGCGGTGTCGACATCGCGAGTAGCTCCAGCCCTTAAGGCGAAGAGCTACTTCATGTTGCAGATGGATCCGGCCGCATCGTTGTCGCTTATCACCGAACCCGAGCATGCCCACATTCGCAAGCATTACAGCGAAGCGATACCTTGGCTCGTTCGGCACTTCGAGGGCATACCGCTAATCTACGCAACTTACTCGGCCGGCCTCGGCGACGACGCGATCTATCACAAAACCGTGAGCGACGCGCCGGCGACGATTACGACAATCGACGTGCGTACGTCGACGGGCACCCACCCGTACGTCAAGCTAAACGCGCACAATCTAACGTGGCTCGTAGCCGGCCGTTACGCGGTCGAACTCCAATCGTGGTCACCGGCCGCGGGCGATCCGCAACACGCGGCGTTCGGCCGAATCACTTTCGCACCGAACGGCTCTGCAGGTTTCGATCGTGTCGTCGCGGCTATGCAAATCGTTCGAGACGCTCTTTCGGCCGAACACTTGCAGTCGATCGCACTGCTCGACGGCTTCAGAGGAACCGCCGTTTGGATTCCCTTTGCCGATAAGCCAAGTTACGATCGGCTCGGTCCGTGGCTGCACGCCTTCGCAGCGAGTCTCGCGGGCAGCCACCCCGATCTGTTAACGACGGCCGCACGCATAGTCGATCGAACCGATCGCGTTTCGCTTGGAACGAAGACGAATTATCCCGGTATGGGAACGCTGCTGCCCTACGCATTGCTCGGTACGCCCGGGCTCGAGGTCGCAACTCCGATACGCTGGGAGCAACTTTCGAGCAGCGTTAACGGGAGCGTAACTGCCGCCAACTTCGTCGAATATCAGCGTCAGAATGGCGACGTCTTCGGCGCGTTGCTCGAAGAGATCGGCGCGCAACAGTTCGGAACGCGTGAACAGCAGCGCGCGCCGTTGTCGCGCGTTGCGATCGCGCTTTCGGCGCCCGAACCGTCGCCGAAAGGCTTCATCATCGAGGCCGCTTTGCAAATTCTCTCCGACGGTAACGCGCGCGACGCCGCCGACATTCTTGCAGCCGCGCTTTCTCGCGATCTCTTGCCTGTATCGACGACGCGTAAGTATGTCTACACCGCACTACATGAATACGTCGAACGGACGCTCGGTGCGGGCCGCATACCTCGTCTGATACAGCTGACCGGTACGTCGTCGTTTCGTATCAACGAGCCGGCCGATGTTTGGCCGGACATCGCGCTGCCGTCATTACCACGTTGGTTGGATAAGGTCGCGATCGATCTGCTCGTGCAGCGCTTGCGCGATACAGCTACGGCACTCGACACCGCGAGTTTTGAGGTCGCGGTCTGCGACACGTTCTCGGCCCTCGGTTTCGTCGCTTCGCACATCGGTGGCAACGGCGCTCCCGACGGCGTGCTTGCCGCGCCGCTCGGCCTTGCCGGATATCGATCCATCCTCGAATGTAAGACCGCGAAAGAGGGCTCCGTCGTCGCGAATCCACGCCCCGAAGAGCCGGCAAAGTTTCGCGATCAGTACGATGCGACGCTCGCTATCTTGGTCGGACCGGCATTCGGAAACGATGCTTCGCTCGATGCCGAGCTCGCCGAACATCGCGTCGCTTTGTGGACGGTGGAAGACCTCGTGGACTGCCTCGAGGCTCAGATCGGGCCGGACGAGATTCGTCCACTCTTCGCTCCGGGTCGCACGGAGCTCGGGTTGCGAGCATTGCTATGGGAGCGGGATCACGGGCGCCGCAAACGCGTCGCGATCATCGCACAACTCATCGCCCGACAAGGTTGGAGCGTGCAGCAGAGTTTCGCCCGCGGCGTGCCTGTCGGCCAAACGCCTATTCTCACGGAAGAAACGTTGTTCGTTCTCGTTGACGACGAGCTAATACGCCTGGGCGTCACCTCCGGCGCGACGATCGACGAAGCGCGCGAGGCGATCCGCCAACTCGAAGCGAGCGGAATCGTACGCGCTTTTGATAACGGGTTGATCGTTACGCAACCGCAGGCGCCGTCATAGAGTACGTCGGCTCAGCGACCGGCGGCGTTCGCAGAGTCAAACTCGTCGAAGTCGTGGTAATGCAAACACTGAAAGGTCGTCTCGAAACGATTATCGCAAGTAGGTTCGGCGCCCGGCGGCCACGGTGCCGCGATCTGAAGCGGAGCTGAATGGTCCCGAAATCCGGGCTGCAACGAAGCGCTCGCTCGCGGAGAGTCTTCTGGTCGATACTCGCGTCGCTCGGGCTCAATGGCCTGCTGCTCGTCGTGTATCCGCATCTCGCATACCGTTCGAGTGAGCCTGAGCAGCGGACGGCCGTCGTCTCGGTGCTCCACCTCGAGCGTCGGCGACCCACGCCGCGACCGACCGCGCCTCCGCGCCGTCCGCCGCCGCCGCGACGGCCTGCGATCGTACGGACGCCCGTCCCGGTGATCCCGACCCCCATCGCTCGCGCTACGCCGCCGCGGCATCCTCATGTGGCGGCGCAACCCAAACCACGTCGCGTCGTACGTGCGCCGCATAC
>CAXTIY010000057.1:0-13209 GCA_964244215.1 uncultured bacterium | reverse complement strand
GTCGTGCCCGAACTGATTGAGGTACGTCGCCGTCAGTTGGCCGGAAAGCCCAAACTCCGAAGAGCGGCTCAGTTGCAGTTCCACGCCCGTCGTCCGTTGGAAGCCTAAATTAGATTCCAGAAGAGGTCCTAAGGTTTGCAAGCCGGTCTGGAAATCTTGGCTGACGAGACTCGTCGAACGCTCCACGACGTCGTATCCACGTCGGTAGAACGGCGTTAGGCTGAGCGCCACCCCTTGCGGAAACTGATGCTGGTACGTAAAATCATAGTTCGTGAAGGTCGCACCTCGGACGGCCGATCCGAGCGTGCCGCTTCCGAACTTTGCATCGCGCGTGAGCCAATAGAGTTGATCGGCGTAATTCGCACAGAGCGTCGTGCCGTTTAATCCGCAATACGTGGCGGCCGTCGCGCCCGGCTTCGCGGCATTGAAAACGCCTTTCGTATTATCGAATGACGGTATATTCTCGAATTGCGCGTACGGCTGTCGGCTGACGTAATTTCCGGCCAGCCCCGGAAGCGGCACCGAAAGCGTCCGTCCGAAAGTCGCCCGCACTTGATCGTTCGGCCCGAGCTGCTGGGTGATCCCGAGATGCGGCTCGTAGAGGCGTTGATGACGTACGGTGTTGATCGTCGGCGGATTCGTCGGATCGTTCGGAAAGATAAAATTGTAGCCGTCCAAGCGTAAGCCGGCCTGGACGCGCAGCCGGCTACCAACCGTAAACGTATCCTGTCCGAACAGCCCGTAAACTTGCTGGTCGGTCTGCGGGCTATCTTGTTCGTACGGCAACCGCACTCCGGCAAAGCCCGGTCGGTTCGCAATATAGCCGCACTCGACGACGGCCGCTACGCCATGCCCCGGATAGCTCCCAGCGCCTTGCCTAGGATTTCCGGTGAAACCGGGGGGAAGGGCCGGCATGGGCGGATTTGCCGGTTGTGCGGGGCAGGCCGCTGCGGGAAAGAAATCGATTGCCGGAACCGGCCCGACCGCGTTGCCGCTAGTTACGTTATTCCCGTAGATCGAGCTCAACGAACTCAAGCCACTACCGAGACCGAAGAGGTTGAATACGGTGGCCGAGCTCGGTAAATCGGCATATTGCGCGAGCGTGCCGAACGGACGCACGTATTCGAACTTACCACCCACCTGGATGAAGTGTCGTGAGCCTACCTGACTGTTCAATTCCGCTTGAACGCCGGTGCGCTTACCGCCATTCGACGACGCGTACGTGGCGATGGCCGGCTCCTGCAGTTGCTGATCGTTGAACGTCTGATAGAAACGCAGCGTCGCATACGAATTCTTAAAGTTATCCGAATACTCGACCTTATACGCCGTGAAAGGATTGTAGATCGCGTCCTCGGCCGCTACGCTTTGAACCGGTAAGCTTTGCCCGGGGAACAGCGGCACGATCGAGTTTGCGGTCGCACCTAGGGGACTTAGATAGCTTGCCGTGTTCGAATCGGTTCCACTAAGGTACGACAAACCTGCGATGCCGTTATACGCCTGACCCTGCCGCACGGTCTGACTCTGCACGAAGAACTGTACTTGCTGCGCCTGGTTTTTGCCGAACTTAACGAATAGATTATCGATAAAATCGTTCGACTGCTGATCGAACGCCGTATCGAAGACGTTGACACCCGTGCCGGGATAATTGGCACCCGGATAATAGATGCCGATGCCGGGTCCGTACGAACCGACGTTACCGTACTGAAAGTATTGGCGATTGTTTTGAATCGAGATGTAATTCGAAAGTGAGTTATTACGCGTCGCGATGCCGTACTCGAAGGCATATTGCTGGTTCCGCACGGGATTGGTCTGCGACTCGTAATCGAGCGTACCGAATTCAGGATACGTGCCGCGCTTTGCGGTGATCGAAACCAGCCCCGTACCCGTATTGCCATGGCTCGCGTCGCCGCCGCCCGGAACGACCTGTACCTGACCGAAGCCCGTGAGCAGATTGAAGTTGCTTACGTTAGAATACGGATTTTGCAGATTCGCGTTGGGCGATGTGTAGTCGATGCCTTCGAATTGATAGCCGGTTTGAAAATTATTACCGCCGCGGATCGAAATCGTTCCGGTCTTGTCGAGCGTGACGCTCGGGATGCGGGAAAGCAGCGTTTGCTCGTCCGTATTAAACGCCTTGCCCTGCAGCGTTTTGAGCGCCGCTCCGCTTATCGTGTAGCTGTCTTCCGTCTGACCGCGTTGAAAAGCCCCCGACGGGTTGCGTGCGCTCACCGACGCAATCTTGCGTAGTTGCTGTTGCGCGGACATCGCGACCGGAACGTTTTGCGTATTGTCCGCGAGTACGGTTACACCCGAAAGGGAGAAAGCTCGATAACCCTGCCGTTCCACGCTGACGGTATACGTATCGGGAATGACGCCGATCAGAGCGAAAGCGCCCTTGGCATCCGTGACCGCATGAACGGTCGAGCTCGGGCTGACCGCCGTAACGGTCGCGCCGACGATAGCGCGATGCGTTGCGTCATCCGTAACCGTACCCGTGATCTGCCCCGTGATCGCGGCTCTGCTCGCCGCCTGCAGACATAACAAAAGTAGCGCTGTAAATAAAAAGCCTAAGGCAGTGAAACGAATTGTCATTTCGCGCTTTCGGTACGACGTCAACTCATAAGGCAACCCATCCATCCACCACTGCGGGTTGACGATGCACCGAGAGTATACGGTCGAACGAACGTTCCAACCTTAAGAGACGATTATCGACGGCGTAACCTTCGCTTATGTCACCGCTATAACACGCCGCTTTGTCGCAAAACGGTGGCGCCGTACGACAAATCCGTTGACGCCGAGCGGTGGCGCGTTACCCTTGTTAATGGCCGCGGCTGTTGTTGCCATGCGAATCTCACATGCACGGCGTTGCACCGTGCCCGCTATTTTACTTTTGTTTTGGGAGGATCCCATGTCTTCGAGTCTTCCAGTCAAGCTCGGTAGCGCAGTTGCAGCGTACGCGCTTGCTGCAAGCGTTTCCACGGCCGCCGGCGCCGCCACGTATTCCGGTTTCGGTCGAGTCAACGTGCAATCGTTCCAGCGTGCAACGGTGCGTCATCAAGCGAAAGCTGCTGCCGTCACAGCGTTTACCACACTCTATTCATTCCTCGGCGGAAACGACGGGGCGATGCCGAGTGGCGAACTCTTAGAAGATCTGCAAGGCAATCTGTACGGAACGACGCAAGCCGGTGGCGCGGGCGGCAACGGTACCGTGTACCGCTACTCTGCCGGCACCGTCACGACGCTGCATGCGTTTACCGGATCCGACGGCTCGTCGCCCGCCGGCGGCCTTTTGAATTCGATCGGCAATCTCGATCTCGGCGGCAACGTCTACGGCGTTACCTCGGCCGGCGGCTATAAAAATAACGGCGTGGTCTATGCCGTCAATACATCGACCGGCGCATTCTCCGTGCTTCATGCGTTTAAAGGCGGGCTCGACGGATACGCCCCGTTCGGCCGGCTCATCCTTTTTACCGACGGCAATTTGTACGGCACGGCCTCGTCGGGCGGGGGCTATAACGCCGGTCTCGTCTTCCGGATTACTCCGAAGGGCGTTTATAGTGTCGTCGCTTGCTTCAACGGCAAGAACGGCTCGACGCCGATCGGCGGACTTTCGCTCAGCCTCAAGGGCTTCAGCGTGAACGGAGCCCTGTTCGGAACCACATCGGCCGGCGGGCTCCACGGCGCCGGCACGGTGTTCGCCATCACTCCGCAGGGCAAGATCACGAATCTCCATTCTTTGAAGCCCGCAACCGACGGTTCGTCCCCGAACACGGAATTGATTCCCGACGACTACGGTAATCTCTACGGTACGGCAGTCGGTGGCGGATCGGGTTCGGCCGGCACGATTTTCGAAGTAACGTCGGCGGGCAAATTCGCGACGCTCTATTCGTTCCCGACGGATCCTGTAACGCAACTCAATCCCAATGGATCGTTCCCACTCGCGCGTTTGGCTTCGTGGCGGAGCGGCAACCTGTATGGCTCGACGGCATTCGGCGGTCCAACCGGTGGCGGCGTGGTCTTCGAATTTAACAAGGGACAATTCACGTTGCTTCATTCCTTTGACGGAACCGACGGCTCGACGCCGATCGGTCAAATCTTGCTCTCGCCCGACGGTAATATGTACGGGACGACTTCCGGCGGCGGCGCGGGCACGTACGGCACGCTCTTCGCACTTCCGTTCGCGCATTGACCGCTTAATTTTATGATCGGTTAGCGTGCACGCGGCAATGCCGCGCGCACGCTCATTCATGCCGCCATCATCGATTAGCGTAAAGCGCGCAAGGGATTAATCCCTTGGTTGCGCGCGCAGATACAGCTAACGTTTTTTGGGGCTATGGGAAACCCACCCGGTGCAAAGAGCGACGCTCTTCGTGCCGTTCACATACGTTTAGGAGTTGATGACGACTATGGTCATTCGAACCGCGATCGCCGCTGCTGCGGTCGCAAGCTTAACCGTGCAGGCCGGCACCGCTTCTGCCACACCACGTATCTATTCGCTTTCGCGCATGCAACCGGCGTTCGGCGCGCGCCCTTTCGGCGTACGCCCGTTCGGCGTACGCCCGTTCGCTAGCTCGAGCACGTTCTACACCTTTGGCGGAACGCTCGCCGCGACGCAGTGGCGCACTTGGTTCAAATCTTCCACCGGTTGCTATGCTGCCTCCGGAACGGGAGCCGCGCAGTCGGCATTTCTCGGCGGCGGTCTTGCGCCGACGACCGAAACCGTAACCTCACCGCAAACCGCCGACTGCGTAACGCCGAACAATGGGAGCATCAAGTATCCCGAAGTCGACTTCAGTGCAGGCGATGCTCCGCTGAGCACCGCGCAGAACAACACGTACAAGAGCAGCACGACGTACAATAAGCGCGGTCCCGCGCGGGTCACGCCGGTTGCCGGCGCAGCGCTTTCAGAAGCGTTTAACACGAGCGGCCTTCCGACGAACCTGACGATCTCCAATGCGCAGCTTTGCGGCATCTGGAAGGGAACGATCAAGAATTGGACCGGCGTCACCAATCAAGCCACCGGCAAGCCGGCTTCGACCACGTCGTTACCGCTTTCGCTCGTTTATCGTTCCGATGGTAGCGGCTCGACGTTCATTCACACCGCGCATCTCAACGTAATTTGCTCGGGCGGCTATGGTCCCGTCGGAACGGCCTTCCCGACGGGCGCGGCTGGTTCGGCGACGTTAATCCCAGCCGTGGGTAGTGGCGGAGTTGCTGCGGCGATCGCAGCGAACAAGGGCGCTATCGGCTACGTCGCGCCGAACAGCCTCGTTTCGGGCGAAACGAGCGCTGCGATCGAAAACAAGAGCGGTCAATACTACACCCCAACCGCAACAGCGATCACGACCGCATTCACGTCGCCGACCGATTCGACGGCTCCGTCAGGCTACCCGGCCCCGATCGCCGGCCAGCAGGTCGACCTCTACCTGACGAATCCGTCCAAGGCCGGCTCGTACGGGGAAGTAGGCTTCACCTACGCGTTCGTTTACACGTGCTATCCGACGACGTTCGGCGTACCGGCCAGCAAGCTTACGAGCTTTTTCGACGGCGTCGTCTTTAAGTCGAGCTCGGTCTCGCAAGTCGGCCTCACGAATCTCAGTAGCGTCATCGCCGGCGACGGCAAGTCCGTCATCAGCGGCGTGCAGTCCGGTAGCACCTACAATCCGGCCACAAAGAAGTGCTCCTAATCCATTAACCTCTCGAGCGAGACGCTCAATTGATGACTCCGCGAAAGCGGAGTCATTTCTTTTTCGCGCTTGATGCCGACAAGCGACCAGCCCGATCGTCGCCGGAATAGCAACGGGAGCCGGCGCCGCATCGTCCAAATCGCACAACCATCCGCTTTCGCGCACGCCGATGTCCGTAGCGCGTCCGTTCGGCCTGCGCCTGTTCGCCACGCTACTCATGGTTGGACGAGGAACGAACGGACGAACCTGTCTCGCACGAAGACTTCGCGACCTCGGCCCACCCCCTGAGCTTTGTGCCGCGAGGGAGAAGATGACGTGAGCTGAAAGTTCTCGCCGCTTGCATCGTTCAGGTTGAAAGCGTAAATCGGACAGTTGTGAAGAAGGAAAGCGACTCAAGTGCAGATCATGCAAGGCAAACTCGCTGCTAAAGAATCGCTTCTGCGCGAGCTGGTACGTAGCTACGGACGTTGTATCGTGGCCTTTTCCGGCGGAGTCGACTCGGCTCTCGTAGCTGCTATCGCCACGGCGCAACTCGGCTCGAACGCGCTCATCGTGACGGGCGTCTCGGGTAGTCTTGCCAAGCGCGAACTGCGCGGAGCAATCGCGTTCGCTCGCGGCATCGGAGCACACCACGAGCTTCTCTCGACCGAAGAACTAGCCGACGAACGCTATGCTTCAAATCCGGCGAATCGTTGTTATTTTTGTAAGAGCGAACTCTATACCCGTCTCGTACGGCTCGCGCGCGAGCGCGGCGTCGACATCATCGCCGACGGTCTCAACCACGACGACTTAGCCGAGATTCGCCCGGGCCGCCGAGCGGCCGGTGAGAACGGCGTCCGCAGCCCGCTCGCGGAGGCCGAGCTCACGAAAGCCGACGTTCGCAGCCTCGCGCAGAAATTCGGGCTCGACGTCTGGGATAAGCCCGCGCTCGCCTGTCTCTCCTCACGCTTCCCGACGGGGACTGCCATCACGAGCGATCTGCTCGATCGCGTGGAGCGCGCGGAAGACGTTCTCTACGATGAAGGCCTGGCCGAATGCCGCGTACGCCATCACGGCGACCTCGCGCGCATCGAAGTACCCGTCGTTGCGCTCTCGACCGTTCTGTTAAAACACGACGCGATCGCGCGAGGCGTGCGCGCGGCGGGGTACCGTTTCGTCACGCTCGATCTGGCAGGCTACGTGCGCGGCGCGGTCGCCGATACGACCGGTTCCGTCGCGGGCACGGCCGGAGCGTCCGCAACGTCAGAGATAATCGACCTCATCGCGCATCGCTGACCGGAGCATCTGAGTGCTTATGGCCGAATCTCTTTCTCGAGGCCGTTTCGTCACTGCGACGGGCGTAGCCGCCGCAGCGGCCGTAACACCGCTTACCGTTCAAGCCGCAAGCGATACGGCCGCACCGGGTACGATCTTGCGGCGCAAATTCGGCCGCCACCCGGACACGATCGCCGCGCTCGGCGTGGGCGGCCACCATCTGGGCGATTGCGCGACCGTAAAAGAAGCGACGGCGATCGTGCACGAAGCGATCGATGCGGGGCTCAATTTCTTCGATAACGCTTGGGAATATAACAATCACCAGAGCGAAGAATTTCTCGGAGCGGGTTTACAGGGCGGATATCGCGAGCGCGCGTTCTTAATGACCAAGGTCTGCACGCACGGTCGCGATGCGGCGGTCGCCATGCAACAACTGGAAGAATCGCTGCGCCGGCTCCATACGGACCATCTCGACCTCTGGCAGATTCACGCGATCACGTACGATAACGATCCCGATCTCGCATACCGCACGAACGGCGTTTTAGAAGCGTTCGATAAGGCGAAGCGTCAAGGTAAAGTACGGTACGTCGGATTCACCGGACATAAGAGCCCGGAGATTCATCTACGAATGATCCAGATGGGCTACCCGTTCGATTCGGTTCAACTGCCGCTCAACGCGTTCGACGGGCAATTTCGCAGCTTCGAAACGCTCGTCGTGCCCGAAGCGCGCAAACGTGGAATCGCGGTGCTCGGCATGAAGGCGTTCAACGGCGACGGCTCACCGTTCCACGACGCGGACGTAAGGCTGCAACCCGAAGAAGCGCTGCGCTACGCGATGAGCGTACCCGGCATCACCACGACCATCACCGGCATGGAATCGCTCGACCTCTTGCGCCAGAATATCGCCTTCGCCCGGGCGTTCGTGCCGATGACCGCAAGCGAGATGGCTGCCGTGCGCACGCGCGTGGCGGCCGCTGCAGGCGACGGACGTTACGAAATTTATAAGACTTCGATCGCGTACGACAACATCGTAACGCGCGCGGTGCACGAAATGCCCGTGGCGGGCGCCCATCCTTAAGCGCTAGGAGACTCGGTGGCAATTCCTACAAGGCAACTCGGTTCGAGCGGTACCTACGTTTCCGCGATCGGTATCGGGGGCTCGAGCCTGGGCAACGTCGGCTCGAATTCGGAGGCGTACCGCATCGTGCACGAAGGGATCGATGCGGGCGTTACGTTTTTCGATAATGCCTGGGAATACCACGACGGCATGAGCGAGGAACGGCTCGGACGTGCTCTGCGTGGTTATCGTGACAAAGCGTTCGTTATGACCAAAGTCTGTTCGCACGGCCGCGGCCGCGACGTCGCCATGAAAATGCTCGAAGATTCGCTGCGCCGGCTGCAAACGGATCACCTCGATCTCTGGCAGATTCACGAAGTCATCTATGATAACGATCCCGATCTCCACTTCGCACCCGGCGGTGCGACCGAGGCGCTGGACCTCGCGAAGAAACAGGGCAAGGTGCGTTACGTCGGCTTTACCGGTCACAAGGATCCGTCGATCCATCTCAAGATGCTTTCGCACGGTTATAAATTCGATACCGTGCAGATGCCGCTCAATCCGTTCGACGACAGCTATCACAGCTTCGCGCGCCTCGTTCTTCCCGAAGTGCGGCGTCAAGGCGGTAGCGTCATCGGCATGAAGAGCATGGGCGGCGGCGGCGAAGCGATTAAAGCGAACGTTATTACGCCACAAGAAGCGCTACGCTATGCGATGAGCCTTCCCGTCCTAACGACGGTGAGCGGCATCGACTCCTATGACGTCTTCATACAAAATATGGCCGTCGCTCAAAACTTTACACCGTACGCAGACACGGAGATGGAAGCCTTACGTCAGCGCTGCCGCATCGGCGCGGGCGACGGCCGCTACGAACTTTACAAGTCGACGAAAGTGTACGATGCGGCCGTCGGCCGAATGACGCACAAATTTCCTTCCATTGCGGAGCTGCCGGCGTGAAGCGCGCACTAACTTTAACCGCTCTGCTCGCCGCGTTCGCGCCCGCGTATTCCGCGAACGCTCAGACCGCAATCGATATCGACGGCGCCTTCGTCGTCGCGGCGACGCAGAGCAATAACGCCGAGATGGACATGGCGTTCCTGGTTCTCAAGCGCGGGAAAATGGACGAAGCGCTCAGCTTCGCGCATCGCATGATAGAGGATCATACGGCGCTCGGCGCGCGCTTCGCCAAGATCGTGCCGCCCGCAAACGCGCTCGTGCCCGAACGGGAGAACGCAGCCGACCGGTTGGCCCTCGCGCGGCTCGCGAAGTTGCCGCCGGCCGATATGGACCAGGAATACCTCATCCAGCAAGTCGGCGATCACTTGGCGACGGTTTCGGTCTTTACGACGGAAGCTCGTGACGGCCTTAATCCCGCTCTCAAAGCCTTCGCCAAAAACGAGTTGCCGATGCTGCGGGAGCATTTGGAAGTCGCCATCGCGGGCGCGAGGCGTGTGAGCGGCGACAATCCCTTGCGATAAGGCCTATACCGGAACGAGCGACTTAATTCGCCTAATCTCTAATCTCGAGCGCCACATTTAGGGTGGCCACGCTCGTGTGGCTCGCGGTAATTGGGTATAGAGAAACCGTGAAGAGTAAAGATTCGCTCCTATCCAAACGTTCGTTCACGCCGCTTGCAGCCGTCGGCGCGGGCGCCTTGCTTCTGATCGCCGCTCCGGCTTCGGCGGCGGTTTCGGTGCAGGATTCCGCTTTCGTCACGGCGGCCGCGCAAGGCGGCATGGCCGAGGTCGCTGCCGGCACGCTTGCCGAGCAGCGCTCGACGAACACCCATGTAAAGGCCTATGCGGCGAAGATGGTCGCCGACCACACGAAAGCAAACGCGAAATTAGCCAGCATCGCCAAAATGAAAAGCGTGATGCTTCCGAGTTCCCTCGCTCCGGCCGATATGAAGATGAAAGGCGCGCTCGAGTCCGTGCACGGGATAGCCTTCGACACGTCTTACATGCAAGGGCAAAAAGCCGGTCACATGAAGATGGAAACGGTTATGAAAATGGAGATTGCGAACGGGAAAGATGCCGATCTCGTCAGCTTCGCCAAGATGACGCTCCCGACCGTAGAAGCCCATCTCGAACTCGCCGAAAAGGATCTCAGCATGATGAATAATTCCATGTCGAGCATGAAATCGTCGAAGATGTAATTCGGATCTCGTAACTAAAAGAGCGCGCCGCCACTCATGTGGGCGGCGCGCTTTTCGTGAGAGACGTCTCGCAGCTCGACGACTTCGAGCACGCGTAATGGGAAACGGGCATCGTACCGCCGCTGACTGCAGCGCCCGCACGAAGCCGGCGCCGGCGGCCGGCGCTTTCGCAGCAATTCGAGCTTACAACGCTCGCAGCGTAGGATAAAACGCTTCACGCTCTCGCGCCGCGGAACGGCGCTTCCGAGATCGTGATAAATCGACGTCAGGCCGAGTTCGCGCATCTTCTTCTTGAAGCGAGCGGTGTGTCCCGGATTCTCACCGCGCGCGAAGAGCCAGCCGTGAATCATTTCGTGCAGTAACGTTTCACGCAAGGCCTCCGGGTAACGTTCGAAGTGCCGCGACGAAAGCTCGATGAGTGGCGGTTTATACGTTATTCGTCCCGCCATGTTCGAGAAGCGCGCGTTGTAGGCGATGCGGTGCGTCGGCAATTCACCGGCGAAACATTCGTTGTTGAGTCGCGCGAAGAGCAGCTGAAGTTCGGTCGCATCGGGCAGCACGTCGCCCGAGGTCTTGCACGCCTCCGCGAGAACATCCCTGCTCGTGACTGGTGGCCCTTCTCGCGGACTTCCGCCGCGTATCTACGTTCCGATCCTCGTCGTCGCAATGGTCGCCTTCCTCGGCTTGCTCGGTTACTTTTTGCGTATCGGCCTCGGCGTCACGGGCGCCGCACTCGGCCCGATAGCGCAACAAGGCGATGCCAGCATTCGTGCGACGGCCGCGCCCGCAGATACGTTGCCTTCGACGGATCCGGGCGATGTCGTCGTACCGCAAACGGGCGGCGCGAACGCGAGCGCCGCGGGCGGCAACGTCGGAGCGGCAAACGGCGTGGGCGGCGGCTCGCCTCCCGTGGCGAGCGCCGCCGGTGCGCCGCCCGCACCCGTGATGCGCTTGCTTACCGATCTGCGCGGTCGCGTGCAGCGCAATCCAAAAGATCTCGGAGCGATCGTCAGTCTCGCCAATCTCTATTTCGACGCGGCGAAATACCCACAGGCGATCTCGTATTACAAGCGTGCGCTCGCGCTCGATCCCGGAAACCCGGATACGCGTACCGACTACGCGACGGCGTTGCACGGCGTCGGCGACGATCTCACGTCGTTACGCGAGCTCAATTCGGTGCTCGCCGCTCACCCAAAGTTTACCGAGGCGCTCTTTAACGAAGGTATCGTCGCAAATGCGATCGGCCGCCGCACCGAGGCGATCGCCGCTTTCCGCGCGTTCCTCAAAGTGGCGCCGGGCGATCAACGCGCGGGCGACGCGCGGACGGCACTGCAGAATTTAGGCGCGTCGTGAAGCTGTACATCAGTGCCGATATGGAAGGCACGGCGGCGGTCTCCGCTTGGACGCAAGTCGACCCCAAGAACACGACCGAATATCCGTACTACCGCAAGTTGATGTCGCTCGAAGTGCGCGCGGCGATCGACGGCGCGCGCGCGGCCGGCGTTACGGACGTCCTCGTGAACGATTCGCATTCGTCGATGCGCAACGTCCTTTGGGACGAGCTACCGGACGACGTGCGGATGATTTACGGTAATCGCAAACCGCTCTCGATGACGCAAGGCATCGACTCGCACTTCGCCGTCGCGTTCTTTACCGGCTACCATGCGGCGATCGGCGTCGCGGACGGCGTGCTCGCACACACCTACGCTCCCGATACGGTGTACGAAGTGCGCGTCAACGGCATCCCATGTAGCGAAGCGCTGCTCAACGCAGCGGTACTCGGCGTCGAAGGCGTGCCGGTGGCGCTCGTTACGGGCGATAGCGTCACGTGTGCGAGCGTGAAAGCGCATTTGCCGTGGATTGCGACCGCCGTAACGAAAGACGCGATCGGGCAGTTTGCGGTCGATTCGCTTTCGCCCGCCCGGGCGCGGGAAGCGATCCGCGCGGCCGCATCCGATGCGATCGTAAATCTCGCACGCATGCGTCCCTTCACGTTCGCTCCGCCGGTCGAGCTCGAGATCGATTTCGTCGGAACGCAAAATGCCGATTTCGTCGCGCTCATGCCCGGCATGCAGCGCACGCACGGACGCACGGTGCGCTTCGTGCACGATGATTACCGCGTGGTGTTCCGCGCCTTTCATGCGGCGTTCCGTCTCGGCGGTGCCGCGAACGCCCCCGTTTGAGCGAGGTCGTCGTCGCCTTTCAGGGCGAGCCCGGGGCTTTTAGCGACGATGCCGCGCGAACGCTCGTGCCCGGTGCGCGAACGCTCGGCTGCAGTACCTTCGATGAAGCGTTCGCGGCGGTCGCACGTGGCGACGTCGACTTCGCCGTATTGCCGGTCGAGAACTCGATCTCCGGACCCGTGCCGCGCGTCTACGACTTGCTCTGGGACGACCCGCGCGTCTCGATCTCGAACGAACTGGTCTATCGCGTCGTACAGAACTTAATCGGTATCGGAGCCGCTACCGCGGACACACTAACCGACGTGCGCTCGCATCCGGTCGCGCTCGAACAGTGCGGTCGCTTCTTTGCCGCGCATCCGCATCTGCACGGCACGATCGTCGCCGATACCGCAGGCGCCGTACGCGAGATCGTGGCACTCGGCGATCCGCATAGCGGCGCGATCGGCTCGACACTCGCAGCACAGCGGTACGGCGCCCGCGTGATCGCCGCGAACATACAAGACGTCGACGAGAATTTTACGCGCTTCTTCCTCGTCCGGCGCGATGCACCGCACGTCGCCGATCCCTCGCGCGCGTGCATCGCGCTCTCGCTCGCACATAGACCGGGCTCGCTGCGCGATGCGCTCGCAGGTTTCGCCGATGCGGATTTCAACTTGCGAACGCTCGTCTCGCGGCCTTCACTCGACGAACCGTTCACCTACCGCTTCTACTGCGAGATAGCGCCCGTTACGCGCGCCGATCTCGAAGCGGCACTGCACCGCATCGAAGGAACGGCGCGCATTCTCGGCGCGTATTAGCTAGCGTTAACTCTTCGCGGCGGCGAATACCGCATCGTAATCCGGCTCGTCTGCGACTTCTTTAACGATTTCGACG
>CAXTIY010000056.1:0-13226 GCA_964244215.1 uncultured bacterium | reverse complement strand
CGCCGGTATCGACGCGCTGTGGGTCGGCGATTCCCTCGGGATGGTCGTGCTCGGCTACGCCGCTCCGACGAACGTAGAGATCGGCGATATGTGCCGCCACGCGGGCGCCGTCGCGCGCGGTACGTCGCGCGCTCATATCATCGTCGACATGCCGTTCGGAAGCTACGAAACGAGCGATGCGGACGCGATACGTTCGGCCGTGACGCTCGTGAAGAGCGGCGCGAGCAGCGTCAAGCTCGAAGGCGGCGTCGCAAGCGCCGCTAGGATCGCGGCGATCGTCGGCGCCGGTATTCCCGTGGTCGCGCACATCGGCGTGTTGCCGCAAACGGCCGGCATGGGTGCGGGCTATAAACGCAAGACGGATCGCGCGGCGTTGCTTGCCGATGCACGTGCGGTCGAAGCGGCGGGCGCCTATGCCGTCGTTCTCGAGATGGTCGAGGCGCAACTCGCAGGCGAGATTACTGCGGCTTTACAGATTCCCACGATCGGAATCGGCGCGGGCGCGGGCTGCGACGCGCAGGTGCTCGTCATGCACGATATTCTCGGTCTCTATCCCGAAGCGCCACCGTTTGCGAAGCGTTATGCCGAGATCGCCACGCTCGCCACGAACGCGCTACGCGATTACGCGGACGACGTTCGCGGCGGCACCTTCCCGGCCGCGCCCGCCGCGACCGTACGGCTCGAAGCAAACGATGCGGACGTGCCGCTCTATTCATGATCGAGCCGCAGATCGTTGCGGCGGGTGGGGCGCTTCTGCTTCCGAGTAGTGGAAACGATAAGCTCGAACGCTATATTCTCGATGCGTGCGGCAAAGCCGACCCGCGCGTGTGTTTCGTGCCGACGGCCACCGGCGACGATCTCGCCTATGTCGTGCGATTTTACGAGACGTATGCACGCCTCGGCGTCACGGCGAGCGTGCTGCGTCTCTTTCGCCGAACGCCCGCCGACCTGCGCGACTATTTCGCCGAGTTCGACGTCGTGCACGTCGGCGGTGGAAATACGCGCAGCATGCTCGCGGTGTGGCGCGATTACGGTTTGGATCGCGTCTTGTACGAAGCGTGGCAACGTGGAACGGTGCTCTGCGGCTCGAGTGCGGGTTCCATCTGCTGGTTCGAGCACGGGCTGACCGACTCGCTTGCGGATTCGCTTACGGCGATGCCGTGCTTGGGATTCCTCGCGGGCAGTAATTGCCCGCATTACGATGGGGAAGCCGAGCGGCGCCCGACGTACGAGCGCCTCATCGCCCGAGGCGAGATCGAACCGGGTTATGCGTGCGACGACGGTGCGGCGCTCCATTACGTCGGTACGGAATTACGGGTCGCGATCGCTTCACGTCCGGCGGCGCATGCGTATCGTGTCGATCTCGTCGACGGACGTGCACGGGAGCATAAACTCGAGATAACGCGTTTGCGTTGATCATTCGTTCGCGCGCGGATACGATCAGAAAAGAATGCTTTGAAATTCACCCACGCGGCGAAAACCGACGCGTTCGTAGAGCGCGATCGCAGGCCGGTTGAAGTCGTTGACACAGAGGCAGAGGTTCGGCGTCGTATCGAGCAGTCGGTCGCAAATCGCGCCGAGGGCGCGTGCCGCATAACCGTGGCCGCGCATGGCGGGGGGCGACCAAACGCCCTGCAGCTGGGCCGTCTGCGGCATCGCCGACCCGACGTTGCACGTGAATGCAAGCCGCCCGTCGACGCGATACGTCCACCACCATCCGGCCGTGATAATGCGCGCGGTGCGGCCGCGAAAGTCGGCGTTGGTACGTCGCGGATCGCCGCCGAGTTCGCCTGCGATCATCAGCGCGGAGTTCGCGACGATCTCATCGAGATCGGTGAGGGTCGCGAGCGCGACGTCTGCGTCGGCTCGCGAATACGCGAGCGTCGAACGCGAAAGTGAATAGAGCGGCTGGCTGTGGCGAATGGCGCTCGGCACGGGCATCGTCTGCCGCAGCGACGTCCACACCCGTTCGACGTCGCCGCGCACGCCGATGATCATTCGTGCGCGCGGCGCGCGGCGCGCGCGCGCTGCGAATGCGTCGAGCGCATCGCCCGAATCGGCCGCGGGCACCAGTTGCAAGCCCATATAGCAGCAACCGCCGATTGCGCCGTCAGCCTTACGCCACAAAGCGAGCTCGCCGCCGCGGCCGAGTTGCCCCGTTGCGAGGAGCCAGTGCACGAAGACGTTTTCCGCAGGGCGCCGCTCGAGATAGGCGAGCGCTTCGCCCGCGTTCGCGGGCGACAGCATTTCGAGCCGGCCCACGCTTTACGACAACTTGCGGATAAACTTCGGAGTCGAGGTCGGAGCACGGCTGCCCCCAGCCGGCTCGACGCTAACCGCTACGGCGACGATTCCCGTCGCGTCGACCGGCAATTCGATGAAAGCAACGCCATTCGCCGCGGGCGAGAACGTGAGGCTCGGTGCGACGGCCTTCGCGCCTTTGGCCAGAGTCCACGCCTGATACACCTTACCCTGCGGCAAAGTGGAAAGTTTGAGCGCTATGAACACGCGCTTTGCGCTAGTGACGACCTCGCCTTGCGGCACCGCAAAATACTTGCTTCCCGGTTCCAAAAGGTGGGCGAGCCGCGATTGCGACGCGTCTCGTTCGCTGCGAGAAGCGCCGACTTGCGCGAGCGCAGCGAGAAGTTGCGTCTGCTTCTCGACGAGCGCCGTTCGCCCGGCTTCCGAATCGCGCGCGGCGCGATCGCGTACGAAGTGATCGTCGGCGCCGATCGCGACGGCTAAGATGGCCGCCGCTGCGGCTGCAAGCCAACCCGTCGACACCTTACGGCGCACGGCCGGTGCGTCTTGCGCGCCGTGCACGACGCGCATGATGCGCGTCTTCATTCGAGCGGACGTCAGATCGTCGAGCGACGTCGCTTCTGCGGAATACCCGACGAAATCCGCCGCGGGTCGCAAGTCGCTATAGAGCGTACGGCACGCATCGCACCCCGTGAGATGTGCGGCGACTCTTCGCGCTTCGGATTCCGGTAACGCGCCGAGTGCGAGCACGGCGACGAGATCGAGAAATTCGTCGTCGTGAGACTCGGGCATCATGCGAGCACGCTCGCTTCGAGTGCCGAGCGAAGCTTGCGTAAACCCGCACGAATACGCGTTTTAACGGTACCGAGCGGCGTATCCGTGCGGCGCGCGATCTCTTCGTGAGTTACCCCGGCGAAAAAGCCGAGCTCGATCGGAGCGCGTTGTTCGACGGGAAGCGTGTCGAGTGCGCGGCGGACGCTCTCCGCATCGAGCTTCGCAAAGACGGTGTCGTCGATGACGGCTTCGACCGGCAAGTCGACCGGCAACTCGGCGCCTTCGCCATGTGAGGCGCGGCTTCGTAACACGTCGAGCGCCCGATTGCGGGTGACGCGCGCGATCCAAGCCCCGAAGTTGCCTGCAGCGAAGCTGCCGGGCGAACTCCAAACTTTAAGAAACACGGCTTGCGTCAAATCTTCCGCGGCCATTGCATCCTGCAACATTTTTAGCGCGATACCGTAAACGAGCCGGTGGTAAGAGCTGTAGATGGCCTCGAAAGCCGCAACGTCTTGGTCGCGAACCCGGGACATAAGTTGAGTCGCTTCCTCCACACCGCGCGTTTTCGTCCTATCTTCCAAGTGGCCCTCGAAAGGGCTCTGTGGAGGAACGCACCGGGAGGTCGCGCGGATGCTAGAATGGTTATATGGCCAAGACGCCACGTCGACGCGATCCTACTTTTCTGCAACTAGCGTGCTTCGCGGCGCTCGGTGGATTCGGCGCGATTGCGGCCTCCGTCATCGCGACCGTCGTTACTTGGCATAACGGGCGACCCAACACGACGTTTCTTTTCTTCAGTTTGTGGGGCATCGCGGCGCTGGCGGGAGCCGGCGCCAACATCATGGTCTATTTCCAAAGTGGCGATCCGCCGCCGAAGCCTCCAAGCGGCGGACGACGCGTCACGCCGATTAGCCGCTTGAAAGTGCGCGGCGTGGCCGTACCCGCAGCCGTCGAACAAGAGCGGAAGGCCGCGTGACGGACGATCTGGCCTTCGTCAAAGCTCGCATCGCGAATTATCGCGGCTACGACGACGAGGAACATCGCCACGATAGCGACATGCGCGTGCGTGCTTACGTCGGAGAAGCGTTAACGAGCGCGCAGACGCGGCTCGGGGCGACCTTCACGCCGGATACGAAAAGCGCGCTCGAAGCGGTGCTTTACCGGTGCGTGTTCACCGATCAAGCGTTCATTCGAAAGTTCGAGCATGCGGAACTCGACGCGGCGATGATTGCGGTGCTCGTACATTCCGATTACCTGTTGATCGGCTACGGCGACGAAGCGAAGAGCGTAACGGCGGACGAGCTGCCCGCGCTCCTACATTCGATCGACGAGCAGTTCGATTATCGCCGCTCTCCGAGTCCGGGCCCATAACGCATTAATTCGCTTTCGCGGCTGCGCGCGTCTCGCGGCGGTCGCTACGCTCGACGCGAGCGACGTTATACCAGATGACCGCGCCACAGATCGCCGCGAGCGAAAGCGAGAGCGCACCTCGGCTCGTATCGCCGAGTACGAGTTTACCGATCCCGAATAGCGCTCCGTACACGAGTCCGCAGCCGGCGATCCAGTCGACGATATTGACGCCTAAACTCTCTACGCCCGGAGCCGGGCGCGCGATCGCGGCTACCCGTCGCCAGCCGAAGGCGCTCGGACGAACGCGTTCGTAAAAGCGCACGAGTGTCGCTTCGGACTCAGGCTGCGTGAAGAACGTAACGGCGAGCCACACGATCGTCGTCACGGGAACCGTAACGAGTAGAACTTCGGCGCTCGCATTGGCGTCGTTGAACACGTGCAGCACGAGGAGCAGATTAGAGACGATCGCGGAAGCTGCGAGCGCTGAGATTTCGCTCCACGCGTTCACGCGCCACCAGTACCAGCGCAGGATCATCACGAGCCCGATGCCGGCCGTCAGGTTGTAGAGATACACGTATGCGCCGCTAACCGAATTATTGAGATTCGCGCCGAGTATGGCGAGCGCCATGACGATGAGCGTGGCGACGCGCGACACCCAGACGTAATGCGCTTCCGACGCGGTGGGCTTTATGAACCTGCGATAGATGTCGTTCGTGAGATACGATGCACCGAGATTGAGATGCGTGCCCATCGTCGACATATATGCCGAGAGGAAGCCCGCGATCATGAGTCCGCGCAGCCATGCGGGCAAATGATCGATCATCGTTTGAATGTAATTGAGTTCGGGATCGATCTTGCCGTCGGGACCGGCCACGCCGTGCGGATAGAGCACGAGCGATGCGAGCGCGACGAGAATCCACGGCCACGGTCGTAGCGCGTAATGCGCGACGTTGAAGAAGAGCGTTGCGAGTAACGAATCGTTTTCGCTCTTCGCGCTGAAGATACGCTGTGCGATGTAGCCGCCGCCGCCGGGTTCGGCGCCGGGATACGACGACGCCCACCACTGCACGCCGATATACGTGAAGAACGTGAGCAGCGGTAGCCACGCTTCGTTCGAGGTCGGAAAGAACGCGAGGATCGAACCGTGCGTCGAGACTTTATGCGCGACGTCGAGTGCCGCGAGCTTCGCTTCGAGTGTGGGAATGCCGCCGACCGCGGCAACTGCGGCAACTGCGAGCACGATCGCCATCGACATCTTCACGACGAACTGCAAGAGGTCGGTAACGAGCACGCCCCACAAGCCGCCGATCGTAACGTAGACGGCGGTGAAAACCAGACACGCTGCGAGCGCCTCGAGCTTGGGCACGTGCAGCGTCAACTCCAACACCTTCGCCATGGCGAGATTGACCCAACCCATGATGACCGTGTTGACGAAGACGCCTTGGAAAAGTGCGCGCGCTAAGCGCAAAGCCGCGGCCGGCCGGCCGCTGTACCGAAGTTCGATGAATTCGACATCGGTAAGCACACCCGAGCGGCGCCATAATTTCGCAAAAAAGAAAACGGTGAGGATGCCGGACATCACCGAACTCCACCACACCCAGTTGCCCGCGACGCCGTGCTGGGTGACGAAGCCCGTTACCGCGAGCGGCGTATCGACCGCAAACGTAGTCGCGACCATCGATACGCCCGCGAGCCACCACGGCACGCTGCGGCCGGAGAGAAAGAATTCGCTCAAACTCTTGCCGCCCAGACGTGCGTAATAGAGCCCGATTCCGAGGTTGAGCGCGAAAAACGCGACGATGACGACGTAGTCGGCGGTGGAGAGTGTCACCGGCCGTCGCGTCTAGCGGCGAGTAACGATAATCGTCTCTTTGGTCTTCTTGCGTCGCAGCAGCGAAAATAGCAAGAGCAGAACCAGCAGCACGACCACGCCGATGAGCGCGAGCGTCTTTTTATGCGTCTTCGGTTCCGCGACCGCGGCTTGCGTTTGGGTGCTCGCCGCATCGACGGCTTTGGTCGCACCGGCTGCGGCCTGGTCTGCTTTTTGCTGGACTTGTTGTTGCGTCGTTTGCGCGCTTACGAACCCGGTCGGGACGGCGACCGTGACGAGGACGGTCAGAAGGAGGCCGAATACTCGTTGCATCCGGCGTGTGTTGGAAGCCCGCGTCCGACGGCCCTGCGCGACATCGATCTCCGCTCTAGCGGGTACGAGCCATTCACCTAAGATGCCGGAGGCGAGAATGAGCGAGCGATCAGCGGTTACGGACGGTGGCACCGTCGCATGGGTTTTTAGAAACGCGGAGGAGGCGGAAGCCGGAGCGCGGCGCCTACGCGCCGCAGGCTTTGCGGACGTTCGCTTGAGCGAAGGTGCGGGCACGACGTCCGAAGCGCACGTCGCCCGAGAGATCGGCATGACGGCGAGCGACTTTGCGACGACCCTCGAAACGGCGGGCTTCGCGCGGCAAGACGCGCGCCTGCTTACCGATGAAGTCGCGCGAGGCGGCGCGCTCGTCACCTTGGCCGCCGGCTCAGACGCCCCGCGTGCGCTCGCCGTGTTGCGCGGCGAAGCGGTGGCTGCGGCGTCGCTCGCGCCGGTCGACGTCGCTCCGGTTGCGACCGCACCGGTTATCGACGCGCCCGTTGCAACGCCGCCGGTCTCCGATGTGGCCGGAGATTCGCGGACGCTGGAATTGCGCGAAGAGCAACTATCGATCGAGAAACAGCGTGCCTATTCCGAAGCACGCGTGCGCAAGGAGACCGTTACCGAGCACAAGACGATTACCGTCCCCGTCCAACACGAGCGGCTCGTGATCGAACGCGACGGTGAAGAAGCGATCTACATTCCGGTGTCGCGGGACCCGTAAAGCTCGCGCGGATGGGACTTTTGGAGCACGGACGTTTACCGCTTCCCGCAGTGCGGAACGCTCGTGCACAGATATAGCCACCGTAGGAGTACACCGCAATGGATACCTCAGCCCACAACGCTCTGGCGGCGGCATTTTCGGATCGCGAGATCGCTCACGCCTGTTACGAAGCGCTCGACCGGGAAGGCTTTCCGCACCGCTGGATGGCGGTCACGAAGCCGGCCGACGCCGACGCGAAGGGCGACGGAAGCACCGAGGCGACTTCCGAGAATGACGTCGTCGAATCGAGCGACGGTGCGCTCGGAGCGATCGGACGCTTTTTCTCCGGAGAGGGAAATTCGCTGCGGCGTTCGCTCGAAGATCACGGCATCGATACGGTCGAGGCGATCGCGATCGACGAGGCGCTGCACCTCGGCGGCGCGGTCGTCGTCGTCGCCGCGCACGACCGGCCTGAGATCGCGGCTTCGATTCTTCGCCAGGGCGGCGGCACGTTTTATGGTAAGCTCGCGCAGCCGGTTGGCGCCTACGACGTAGCCTCGGATACGCTCGCCACCGGGACCGCCACGTCGACGCCGCTGCCGGCGTCGACGCTGAAGGAAACGGCACAAACGCTCGAACTGCGGCAGGAGCGTCTCGTGATCGAGAAGCAGGCGGTTCCCGCAGGCGTAGCGACCGTCGGAACGCGCGTCGTAAGCGAACCAGTCTCCGTCGATGTCCCGGTCGCGCATGAAGAACTTTTCATCGAACGCCATGCCGTCGATGCCAAAGCCGCAGCGGCGGGCTCGATCGGTGATGATGAGAAGATCGTCGTTCCGCTGATGCGCGAGCAGGTTGCGATCGACAAAGTCGCGGTCGTGCGCGAAGAGGTCGCCGTCGGCCAACGGCGCGTCGAAGGCGTCGAGCACGTACGGGAGACGCTTCTGCACGAAGAGCTCGAAGTGACCGAACCGTCGCGTACCGCGCCATAATCTTCGGCCGGTTCCGCCCTCGCGCCTGAGTTCGAGCGTGTGCGGCGGTTTACGTTCGGGACGTGCGTCCGTGGAGAAGTCGCAGTAGCATAAAGCCTGCCGAGACGAGGACGACCCCGAAGATCGAGAGCGCCATACCCGTCGAAATGCCCGACCTGCCGCCGCAAACGGCGGCAACGCCACTCTCGAGCCAGAGCCACATTCCGGCAATCGGCCCCGGAGCCGTGCCGAGACTCGCTCGTGCTTGTGTCAGCAGGTCGTCCGGGCCCCAGCTATTCCCTCCGATGACTTGCGTTAGCCGTCCGTTCGGATCGACGATGAGGACGGCTTCGCTATGGACGATGCCGCGCGGCGTCTCCGTCGTTACGATACCGGCTCGCGCGGCGAGGTCCGCGACCGTAGACGCTTCGCCCGTGGCGAGGGTCCAGCGCGTTGCGTTCGCACCGAACGCGGCGCCGTAGCGCGCGAGTATCTGCGGCGTGTCGTATGAGGGATCGAGCGTAACTTCCATGAGATGGATCCGTTCTCGTCCGAGCATGCGCTGTAGCCGAGAAAACTTGGCGCTCACGAGCGAGCACATCGAGGCGTCGCGGCAGCGCGTGTAGACGAACGAGAGCACCAGCGCCTGACCGCGGAAGCGCGCGAGAGAAAGTGAGTTGCCGCGCTGATCGACGAGTGGGAAATCCGGCACGGTATCGCCCGGCTGTAATTCCGGAACGTAATGCGTCGTGGGCGTTGCCGCAGTGACGACGCGGAGTGCGGAAAGCGTCGAAGGCGACGTGCGCGCATCGACGTCGGCGGTGATCTCCATTCCGCGATGGAGTTCCGAGATACGTGTCGTGACGATATACGGCATATTCATCGCCGGCATGCTCGCCGAAGCGGCGGTCGCGACGAGGATCGTGCGCGGCGCGCGCACGTCCACGATACGCCCGCGAAGCCGTTGCGTCGCGTCCGCGGGATCCGCAATAGCGGCGATTAGCGCCATCGCGTAAAGCATCATAACGATAGACGAACGCACCCACGAAGGATACGCGCTCCGGCATCGGTCGCCCGCTAACGAATGGGCGTCTCGGGCTCGTTGCAATAAGAGAGACGGCGCAACTAGGCAATGAGGAGTAGCGAGGCATCGCCGCTGCTTACATTGTGCGCGGCCGATACGGTACGCTACGTATGATGCGAACGACGACGCCACACGAATCCTCGACAGAGCCGCCCGACGAACCGCTTCCGTTAACGCTGCGGTTCGTCTTTGCTCTGGGAGCATTAATCTTGGTCGGCTGGTTTTTGATGTTCTTCTTATTGCAGGAGCGCTGGTAGATGCTGCATATCCATCGCTTCGAAAAACTTTGGTTGTGGTGCGGATTCGCGCTGCTCGTCGTGCTACTGGCGACGATCACGACGTCGGCGGTCGTTGAGGGGTTCGTGCCGCCGAGCCGCGTGCAAACGATCGATCCGACGCGCGTGGCACAAACGCCGCCCTTCGACCGGCCGGGCTTGCACAAGATCGGCGACGGCGTGTATGAAGCGTATTACGTCGCCCACATCTTTGCATTCGAGCCGCAAAAGATCTCGATTCCCGTCGGCTCGCGCGTGACGTTCTTCGTGACGAGCACGGACGTCGAGCACGGCTTCTTCATTCCCGAAACGGACGTGAATACGATGGTAACGCCCGGTTGGGTCAGTTCGGTCTCGCACGTGTTTAAGAAGCCCGGCACGTTCCTGATGGCGTGTCACGAATATTGCGGAATCGGTCATCAGAACATGGCCGCCGCGATCGAAGTGAAATAGCGTGTCGTTATCGCAAATCGAGGCCGCACGCGCCGCGGAACGCGCGACCGCGCCTTCGCTCGTAGCGGGCGCGTCGCAAGCCGAAAACAATCTCGTTCTGTGGCATATCTACACGGCGACGGGCGCACTCGCCCTCGGAGCCTTTTTCGGCCTCTTACAAGGTTTCTCGCGCGCGAACTTCATCGTAATGCCGCCGTGGTTCGACTACTATCGAATGCTCACGGCACACGGCGTGCTTATGGCACTCGTCTTCACGACGTTCTTTATTACCGGCCTTTGCACGTTCGCCACGTATCGTCGAATCATCCGGGAGAAGCGATCGCTAAGGCTCGCCTGGATTTCCTATGCGGTTATGATGGTCGGAACGGTCATGACGGCACTTACGATTTTAAGTGGCAATGCGAGCGTGCTCTATACGTTCTACGCGCCGCTCAAAGCTTCGCCGTGGTTTTACTTCGGCGCGACGATTCTGATTATCGGAACGTGGGGCGTGGCGGCCGACATCATCGAAAACGTTATTTGGTTCAAACGGTGCAATCCGAAGGATCGTATTCCTCTGCCGGCATTTATGGCGGCGACGACGTTTATCATGTGGATTATCGCGACGCTCGGCGTCGTCGCCGAAATGTACCTTCTCATTCCGTGGTCGCTCGGGTGGACACCGGGCGTCGACGTCGGGCTCACGCGCATGCTCTTCTGGTACTTCGGTCACCCACTCGTTTATTTCTGGATCATGGGTGCGTATATCATCTGGTATACGGTCGTTCCGGCGACATTTGGGGGGCGTATTTTCAGCGACGCGCTGACGCGCCTGGCGTTCATTCTGCTCTTACTCTTCTCGACGCCCGTGGGCATCCATCATCAATTCGTGGATCCGGGCATTTCGGCCGGCTGGAAGTGGCTGCATATGCTGCTCACGTACGGCGTCGTCATTCCGTCGTTCATGACGGCGTTCGCGATCTTCGCGACCTTCGAACTCGCCGCGCGTCGAGCGGGCGTGCGCGGTTTCCGCAATACGATTAAGTGGTTGCCTTGGGGCGACCCGGTCTTCGCAGGTTCCGCGTTTGCGATGCTGCTGTTCATACCGGGCGGCTTCGGGGGCATCGTCAATTCGTCGTATAGCATGGACGTGCTCGTGCACAACACGATGTGGATCGTCGGGCACTTTCACATCACGGTCGGGGGTCCGGTCGCCCTAACGTTCATCGCAGCGACGTATCGTCTGGTACCGGCACTCACGGGCCGCAGACTGATCGCGCCCGAGGTCGCGCTCGCGCAAGTGTGGATGTGGTTCATCGGCATGACCGTGATGTCGCTCTCGATGCATTGGGCGGGCCTCCTCGGCGCTCCGCGCCGCGCCTCCGACGTAACGTACCTCGGTTCGGCGATGGCCCAAAGCTGGCATCTCGAAATGGTGCTGGCGGGCATCGGCGGATTACTCTTATTTGTAAGCACGTGCATGTTCGTTTATGTGGCGGTCGGCACGGCCGCCACGAACGAACACGCCGTGGAGCCGGTCGAGTTTCGCTTCGCTCCGGTCGATTGAAGAAGCGATGAATTCTCCCGCAATCTTCGACCGGCTCGGAAGCTGGGGCGGCGTCGCGATCGTGCTCGCGATTCTCGCTTACGCAGGCCCGATACACGAACAACTCTCGCAGCATCATTTTCTCGCTGCGGGAATGCGTACTTGGTAGAGAAGACCGGGGGCGCGCGCGATCACATCGGCCTGATCCGCATTCTGGTCGCATTCGACGGCTCTCCAGCCGCGAGCAGCTCTCTGGAATTCGCAATTTCGCTCAGCCGGCGATACGGCAGCGACCTCATTCTGTGCACGGTGCTCGATCGCGAACGCGAACGAGAGCTTAGCGCGATGCCGGATGTCGTGTATCCGAGCGGCGCCGAGACACTGGCGAAAGATGAGAACGAGGCCGCGGCGTTATTGCAGAAGGCGTCTATGCGCGCGCGGGCTGCGGGCGCGCGAGCGACGACGGTGCTCCTGGACGGCCGGCCCGCTTCTGCGATCGTCGCGTGCGCGAAGGAGCGCGATGCCGGCGCTGTGGTCCTCGGGACGCGCGGGAAAGACTTCGTGGAACGCGCCTTCACCCGCAGTACGGCAAACGGCGTTCTGCGCTTAGCCGACGTGCCGGTGTTCGTCGTTCGCGAGACGGAGAACGCGTTGTCGAACGCGTCCGATCGAAGCACCGAACGCATCCTCGTCGCGATCGACGAGTCCGATGCCGCAACTGCCGCGTTCGCTTTCGCACTAAAGCTCACGTCGGTCGAGCAAAGCGTGCTCCTCTGTTGTAGCGCGGTCGATACAGGTCAACTCGTCGATAATGCGTCGATTTACGGATGCGATCCGGCACCGTTCGTGGGCGAAGCCCGGGACGCGACGCTCCGGCTCGTCGATAAAATAACGAGCGAAGCCGGAACCGCTTCTCGTCGGGTCGAGCGGCTCGTGCTCGAAGGCCCGGCGGCCGACGCCATTTTGGCCGCCGCCGACCGGCAGCACGCGGGTCTCATCGTTTGCGGTACGCATGGACGGCGCGGCGTGCAGCGCTTTTTTCTCGGGAGTGTCGCAGAAAGCGTCGTTCGGCGCAGCACCGTCCCGGTGGCAGTCGTCCGCCGCTAACCGCGCCCCTTACTCTCCAGCGAACACCTGGTTGCCGCTCCCGCACGCCGCACCGGCCAACGCTACCGCGCAACAGTGAACGAGCCGCCCGTCCGCGTAGTCGGCAAACGGCCGTTCACCGTTCCGCTAAAGAGCACCGGTGGCATCGCGGGATCGGCGTGGGTGTCGTGCTCGGCGACGCAGAAATAGCATTTTCGGCGTGAAGCCTTGGCCGAAATATCGAGCGCGATGACGCAGTCGGCGTAGAGATTCTGACCTTCGCGTGCGAATCGTCGCAGTTCCGAGCGCTGTTCTACGTTTCGTTCGCACGCATTTTGAGGCGTGATACGCGACTATGCGCGTCGCTCGTGGCGTCTTAAGGAGCGGTCATTTCGCGCTCCAGGAAAACCGCTAGATCGCGCGCGTGTTGCGGGTCTTCCTTGACGTGCACGATATGCCACCCTTGTTTTCCCATGGCGTTCAATTTCGTCAACGCTTCTGTCTCGGATGTGCGTAGCTCGATCCGGTCGAAAAACTCCAACCGGAATTCGTATTGCTTCATTGTGAATGACCCCTTCAGCAGGCGCTGCGTGGCGCGCGTCCTTC
>CAXTIY010000055.1:0-13230 GCA_964244215.1 uncultured bacterium | reverse complement strand
GTAACGCTAAAACCGTCACCCTGTGCGCGCGCGGCGACGACCGAGACGAATTGCGATCCGATATCGACGCCGAGCGGAAGCGACATCTTGCGTTGTAACGTCTTCACTTTAGCCGCCCGTCAGATAGCGCGATATGGGGGCGCCCGCCACGAGTGCGAACGCGGCTCCGGCTGCGAGATGCGGCCCGAAGCGTATCTCGGCACCGCGTCGCAAGCGTCTCGCGAACGCGACCGTGACGATTCCGCTCACGCACGCGGCAAAGATCGCCACGAGCGATTCGAGCGGCCCGAAAGCCGCTCCGACGGCGTACATCGCCTTGACGTCTCCGAGTCCGAGCATGCGGCCGCGTGTAAATACGTAGAGCGCACCGAAGGGAACGACGAGCAATGCCATGCCCCACGCCGCGGTATCGGTTGCGTGCGTGGCCATCGCGAGCGCGACCACGAGTATTGCCGTGGGCAACGTGATCGCATCGAACAGATAGCCGGTCCGGTAATCCGCGCCGGACGCTACGACGAGCGCGATGCACGCGACCGCGCAAAGCGCCGCCTGCGGCACT
Source organism: uncultured bacterium (assembly GCA_964244215.1). Classification (GTDB taxonomy): domain Bacteria; phylum Vulcanimicrobiota; class Vulcanimicrobiia; order Vulcanimicrobiales; family Vulcanimicrobiaceae; genus CAXTIY01. The sequence goes on along the minus strand of CAXTIY010000055.1, from coordinate 12,671 downwards.
GGCCGTAGCGCTAGCGCCAGCGCTCCGAGAACGAGTGCGTACGTCACCGTACGCCACGGCAACGGCAACGATCGCGCGGCGACCTTTCGTTCGGCGAAGCGCACGAGCGCGAAGCCGAGCGCGATCCAAACGAGGAGCCCGAAGGCGATCGCGGCGGTCGTCCAATTCATGTCGCCGTTCACGAGCCGTACACGCCCGCTTCGGGCGAGTAATGAAGCGACGTGCAGGCGGTGCAATTCCCGGCCGCACCGAGCAAGGGAATGCCGACGAGCGTCGTCGGATCGTACGGCCCGGCGTCGTCGATCGTATAGGATTGCGTCGTCGGACCCGTGCCCGCTACGAGCGTGTAAAGATAGGGCTTGCGTTGCACGGCATTGGTCGGCGTCGCGTTCATGTAATTGTTGCCGCCGCCGGCGACCGCGCCGCCCGCATTGCCGCCTTGCGGAGCCGCAAAAAGCGCGGGGCCGACGGTCGCGCCTGCGCCTGCGGGATACTGCAAGAAGTCGGTGTGGAATAACTCGAGGGCGGTCGCGATCTGCTTCATATTCGCCTCGCTTTGCGCGACTGCGGCTTGCGCGCGCGAGTGGACGTAGTTCGGTATGACGATCGAAGCGAGCAGCGCGATGATCGCTACCACGACCATTAACTCGACGAGCGTGAAACCGCGCTCGGAAACGGAGGGCGCGCGTTCTTCAACCATGGCGAGAGGCTCCCGTTGCGTAAGCATTAGTGAATCGACGTACTGAGCGTCGAGAGAGGTACGTAGACGACGTACACGATGACCGCGACGATCGCGCCGAGGCCGAGCGTGACGCCGGTTTGTATGAGCGTGGGTAACGCCGAAAGGAGCGACTCGACGTCTTCTTCGTAATACTCGGCGACTTTCGCGAGCATCTGCGGTATGTTGCCGGCGGAACTCCCGACGCGGATGAACCCGAGTAAGAGCGGCGGAAACTGCCCGGTCGCGGCGAGCGCTTCCTCGAGCGATGCCGACGAACCGCCGGCAATTCGTTCGCGCGCCGAACTTACCGCCCGCGCGAAGATCGGGCTTTCCGCAACGGGTATCGCGACTTCGAGCGCCCGCACCTGATTGACCCCCGATTGCAGCAAGGTCGCAAGAACTCGGCATAGTCGTGCGACGATCGTCTTGCGCAGCGCTTCCCCGAGCAGGGGCAACCGCATCCGTAACTCATCGAAGGCGAGCGCCCCTTCGTTCGTACGCAAGCCCTGTGCCGTCGTAACGAACACGATCGCGCAGACGAGCAACAGCGATATGTCGAAAAACGGATTAACGAAAACGCCGCTAATTCCGAGCAACGCGACCATTACGGGAGAGAGTTCGATGCCGAAGCTCGCGAATAGTTTTGCGAATTGCGGAATAACGAACGCGAAAATGTAGACGGTGATCGCGCACGCGGCGACGAGCACGAGTGCCGGATAGAAGAGCGCGGCTTGTAGTTTTTTGCGCAGCTTCTCGTCGCGTTCCAAGAAGAGCGCGAGGCGATCGAAAATCTCTTCACGATTACCGGCTTCCTCGCCCGCGGCGACCATCGCGACTTCGAGATCGGAGAATTCGTCGGGACGGTGCGCCATCGCGGCCCACAGCTTCTCCCCGCCGCGTTCGACGTCGGCCTTGATGCTGCCGAGCGCGTCGCGAAAGCGCGGCGTGCGCGCTTGTTCGATGAGCAGCGCAAACGCGGTCGAGAAATCGACGCCGGCGCCTTCGAGGGCAGCGTAGGCGCGGAAGAACGCGAGCCGTTCGCTCGGCTTCGCCCGGCGTAGCGCGCGCGCGAACGAAAAGGTCGAAGCCGTGGACTCGAGGCTCGACGGAATGAGCATGCGCTCGCGTAACATCGTGAGCGCGGCCGTACGGTCGAGCGCCCGCATCGTTCCCGTCACGCGCTCGCCGCTTGGGGTTCGCGCGCGGTACGCGAAGGTAACGGCCACGCTAGCGGATCCCTGCCGTGACGCGAATCTGCTCGGGATAGTCGGACGCGGCGACCGCGGCTTCATAGGTGATCAAGCGCTCGTTGACCATGCGCGAGAGATCCATCTCGAGCGTTTGCATGCCGTCTTTACGCGACGTCTCGAGCGTATTGCGAATTTGAATCGTCTTCTCGGGTGACATGAGCTGCGTGCGAATCGCCGACGTATTGAGGGCGATCTCGCAGGCGGGCCGCCGTCCTCGGCCGCTCGCATCGGGGATGAGCCGCATCGAGACGATCGCTTGCAGCGACTGCGCGAGCTGCATCCGCGCTTGCTCTTGCCGCCCACCGTCGAACACGCCGACGATTCGTTGCACGGTCTCTGCGGCTTCCGACGTGTGGAGCGTACTAAAAACGAGATGGCCCGTTTCGCTTGCGGCTAAGCACGCCGACATCACCTCGGGATCGCGTAACTCTCCGATGAGAATAACGTCGGGATCGGCCCGTAAAACGCCCCGTAAGGATTCGCTATACGAATTAACGTCGCGTCCGACTTCGCGCTGCCGGATGAGCGACCGTTTGCTACGATGACGATATTCGATCGGATCTTCGACCGTGACGATGTGTCGCTCGTATTTCTTGTTGATCTCGTTGACGAGTCCCGCGAGCGCCGTCGTTTTGCCCGAACCCGTCGGCCCCGTGAAGAGCACGAGGCCGGTCGCGAAGTCGGCGAATGACGAGACGATCGCGGGCAAGCCGAGGGTCTGCAGATCCGGCACGCCGTCGCGCAAGAGGCGAAGCGAAAGTGCTAAACCGTTCTCTCCGCGGAACGCGTGAATGCGAATCGCGCCGTAATTCGGATGCTGGAGCGCACCGTCTGCGGCGCCGAGCGGGCCGCCCAGGCGCTCGTATTCGAGCTTACTCAAATACGCTTCGCAAAACGCGCGCACGGATTCGGGCTCGATTACGGGAAGCGCCATCCGCTGCATCGCGCCGTCGACGCGATGCCACGGTGGTTCGTTCCCCTCGATATGGAGATCCGAGGTGCTCGCGGCGTACGCACCGTCGCGCGAAATGCGAATCGCCTCTTCGATATCGGCTAACATTCGGTGCCCCGCTATTCCGCGTCGTCGTAGGAAAGATGGCGCAGAATCTCGCCTTCGGAGGTCGCCCCCGAGGCGACGTGACGCAGCGCGTCGACGACCATCGGTTTGTAGCCGACGTTGAATGCGAGTTTACCGAGCACGGTCGGCGTATCGCCCCGTTCGATTGCGGTCGCGAGTTCCGGCTTGATCTCGAGCACTTCGAACGCGCCGACGCGACCCTGAAAGCCGCTGAACGCGCACGCGTCGCACCCTTGTGCTTCCCAGGCACCCGCGCCGAGCGCGAAACCGTATCGACGTGCGACCGCGAGCGCTTGCGAAGAGACGGAGCCTTTGATCTTGCAACGGCGGCACAACGTTCGGACGAGGCGCTGCGAGACGGCGAGCGTGAGCGACGAGGCGAGCGTAGAACGGTTCGCGCCGAGCTCCGCTAGGCGCGCCGCGACGCGTAAGGCATCCCGCGCATGTAATGTCGTCACGAGAGAAATACCGGTTAGGCTCGCTTGCAACGCGATGCCGACCGTTTCTGCATCGCGTAATTCTCCGATAAAGAGTTGATGCGGGTTTTGCCGCAGTAGCGCGCGCAGCGCGAGCGGAAACGTAATGCCGGCTTTGTCGTTTACCGCGATTTGCGTGATGCCGGGCACCCGGCATTCGATCGGATCCTCGACGCTGCAGACGTTCGATTCATCGAGATCGATCGTTTGCAGCGACGCGTAGGACGTCGTCGATTTGCCCGAACCCGTCGGCCCCGCGATGACGCAAAACGATCCCGGACGCTTGAGTCCTTTTTGATAGCGCCCCAGGAGCTCTGCGCCCATGCCGAGTTGTTCGAGATCCGGCACGAGATCGAAGCGTTGTAAGAAACGAAGCACGACCTTCTCGAGGCCGCCCACGGGAATCGTCGACGTGCGCACGTCGAACGTGCGGCCGTCGAAGGTGACGGTCAGACGCCCGTCTTGCGGCACGCGCGATTCGCCCGTATTCATGTTCGAGCGAACCTTAACCAGGGACACGACGCGTTCGAAGAGACCGCCGTCGAGCGTGCGCTCGCGCTGCAACACGCCGTCGATATCGAGCCGTACGCGGCCGCCGCGCCCTTCGGTCGGTTCGACGTGCACGTCGGAGGCGTAGCTGCCGATGGCCGAAGCGAATATCTCATCCAACGTTTGCGCGGCGAGCGAATCCGCGTCGCGCACGGTCGTGGCGGGATAGAGCTCTTTGAGCGTTTCTCGTATCTCGCGTATCGGCAGGACGATCGTGCGAATGTCTTTGCGGGTGAGTTGACGGAGCCGGTCGAGAAGCTCGACGCTTTCGCTTGCGACCGCGACCGTTAACGAGACGCCGTCGTATGAGATCGGCAGGACGTCGGCATCATAGGCGAACGATCGTGAAAGGAGTGCCGCGGCCGTGCGCTGCGTCGGCGAAGCGAGCGTTACTTCGGTCATCGTGAGCCTCGACGAAACGGCACGGCACGAACGCCTCCGAGGGGAACGTCCGCGACACGCAACGTCGCAGCCGTCGCGTAGACGCCGCCCGCGTAGCCGAGGCCCGCCCAGTAGCCGCCCGTGTTGTAGGCGGAGAGCGCGTGCACGAGCGCGCCCTGCCCCGGACCGTAGGCGCGTACGGCACCTGCATAGTCGCCTGCGAGTATCGAGGCGCCTGCCCGCAGATTGTCGCACGGCGCGAGCGCCCGATGCGCGTCGAGCCCGAGGCGGCCGAAATTACTCGAATTGATCTGGGCGTAACCGACGTCGATATCGTGTCCGGCGGCGAGCAGACGATCCGCGAGCACTTCCGCCGCTCGGCGTTCCGTCGGAAAATACGAACGGCGCGCCGTGTTGTCGCCGATCGCGTATGGCCGCGCTCCGCTTTCGTAATAGACGATCGCGCTCATCGTGAGGCGACCGATTCGAGGCGCGCATACGGCGAGCAGATGCGCAAGTGCGAACGGCACGATCAAGAAGCGCAGGCTCCGCGCATGCGGCCGAGCGCCGCTTGATGCAAGCGCGACACGCGTTTCGGCGAGAGGTCGAGGCGGCGGCCGATCTCGAGTTGCGTGAGCCCGAGAAGATAGATGCCGACGATGGTATAGCGTTCGTGCTGCGTTAGGGCCGCGAACGCGTCGTCGATGAGAATGCGGTCCGCAAGATCGAGCGGCGTGCCGAGCGCGATTCGTTCCGCACCGCATTCATCGATTCGCAGGGGTGTCGAAAGACTACGCGCGTGATGCAATTCTACGATCGCGGGCTCGAGTACACCGAGGGCTTGCGCGAGTTCCGTGTCGCTCGGTTCCCGCCCGAGCGTGACGAGCAGCGCCTCGCGAGCGCGAGTAAAAGCGCGCTCTAGACTCAGTAAGCGGCGCGGGATGCGGATCGCGTGTTCGGAATCGCGGACGTGATGCATGAGTTCGCCGACGATCATGAGCCATGCGTACGCTTCGAACGGCGTCGGCATCGTCGCGTCGTAACGTCGTGCGGCTTTGATGAGGCCGATTGCCGCGACTTGCTCGAGGTCGTTACGCTCGAGACCGGAACGCCAAAACTTGTGCGCACCCCTCTTACAGAGGTGATGAAACGAGGCGACCAGACCGTCGGTGGAACACGAAACTCGCGATGACGCATCATTTGCGATCGGATAGAGCATCCAGGGGACTCCTGATTGTAAGACCGGCGGGGTTCGGCGATTATCAGAAACAATTGTTAAGTCAGTGATTCCGAGTTATGAACGTTTCTTAATATAGCTGAGACGAAGAACGCCGTTCGTCTGAAAGTACAACCGTTGGGCACTCTGACCGGCATGGGATGCATTCGTGTTCTCGTTGCCGAGGACGACCGTGCGATCCGCGATCTGCTCGTCCATCATTTGGAACGAGACGGTTTCGTGGCGCTCGTAGCGACCGATGGTCCGACGACTCTGCGCATCGCGCGCGACGGCGTCGATCTGTTATTACTCGACGTCGGTCTCCCCGGAATCGATGGATTCGAAGTCGCCCGCACGCTGCGTCGTGAGAGCCGCACGACGCCGATCATCATGTTGACCGCACGCGCCGACGAAGTCGATCGCGTCGTCGGCTTCGAACTCGGCGCGGACGATTACGTAACGAAGCCGTTTTCGCCGCGCGAACTCATCGCTCGGGTGCGAGCGTTGTTGCGGCGCAGCGGCATGAAGACCGATACGAGTCCGAGTATGCTGCGCTTCGGACGCCTCGAAATCGATGAGGCGGCGCGTGAAGTGCGCGTCGACGGGCACGACGTCGGACTCAAGCCGCGCGAATACGCGTTGCTGCTGGCCCTTGCTTCCAATGCGGGCGTCGCGTTGTCGCGCGACGTTTTGCTCGAGCGCGTTTGGGGCTACGACTTCGACGGCGACGAGCGAACGGTCGACGTGCACGTGCGCCGCATTCGGATGCGGCTCGAAGAACAGCAAGGCCTCGACGCTTGTCTTCATACGGTACATGGCTTTGGCTATAAGTTCGCGCAGACGCAAGCGTAACGTCGCCGTCACGATCGGCGACGTCGAAGCCCTGACGCAGCGGTTACGGAAAGGAGCGGTCGTCGCGCCCGTTCCGTTGCTCGTGGTCCGGTTGCGGGATCTCGAACGCATCGCGTGGCGAGAAGGACGCGCCGCCGCTCGTAACGTCGAGCGACGCAGCCTTCGTTCTTTTCTCGAAACGGCGTCGCGAACGTTACGCTCGAGCGACATCCTCGCGCACAACGATGAGAGCGAAGATTTCCTCGCGGCGCTGGTCTCGCCGAATCGGCAGACGGGATCGGTTGCGACGCCGACCGACTGTCGCGCGACCCTGGCGCGGCTCGCCTCGGCGATGGAACTGGCGGGCGGAATGCACGTCGAGACGGGCTGGACCGTGCTGTACGGTTCGCCGTCGGATGCGCGGCTTACGCTTGCGATCGAAAGCGCGCTCGAGCGCGGCGCGCGCGAACGAGAACGGTACGCGTTCTTCTCGACGATCGGGCACGAATTACGGACGCCGCTCACGTCGATCCGCGGTTATCTCGAAACGTTGCTCGAGGACAATCTCGATCCGCAAACCACGCGCCGTTTTCTCGAAGTCGCGCGGCTCGAAGCGACGCGCATGGGACGCCTCGTCGACGGTATGTTCGATATTTCGATGCTCGATTTACGTTCGGAGCCCGGATATCTCGAATCGTGCGAGTTGACTTCGACCATCGCTTCCGCCCTCAACGTACTCGCGCCCGTGGCCGCCGCGCGCGGCACGAGCATCACGCATCTCGCAGCACCGCAGTACAACGTGGCCATCGGTTGCGACCGGCTCATTCAAATCGTTCTCAATATCATTGAAAACGGCATCAAACATGGGCTCGAAGGCGGCCGCGTCTACGTTTCGAGCGCCGCGCTCGACGCGCGTTACGTCGAAGTTCGCGTGGACGACGACGGTCCGGGCATTCCCGCAGACGAGCGCGAACTGGTCTTCACCCTCGCTCGCCGGGGCGCGAACGCCCACGCGCGCGGGTCGGGTCTGGGCCTCGCGGTCGTACGGCTAATGCTCGAACGCATCGGCGGCGAAGTCGACGTGACGAGTTCGCTTCTTGGCGGCGCACAATTCCGGATTCGTTTGCCGCTGGTTGCGCCGGTGCCGGCTACGGAAAACGTGCCCGAACACGTCTCGAACGTGACGCGCGTTGCAACTTAGCGTTTGTGGCGTTAGCGTTCGTATGCGCGGCTAAGGAAGCCGCGATTCCCTCCGAATCTTCACTTGTAGTCTGTCGAATTGCCGTTCGGTGATGCGAACCGACCGTGCGAAGGAGTGAAGCATTCGTAACGATCTCGAACTCGAAACGATCAGCGTCGCTCTTCCGCGCCTCCTCGTCGAGCGTTTAAAAATACTCGGCTCGAGCCTCGATCGCACTGCCTCGTCGATCATCAAGCAATCGCTCGAGGGCTTCCTCGATGGTATCGGCGACTCGGAGACGGGCGAACTATTGACCGATCTCGGCGCGACGTTGCGGCAAGCGGGCCGGCGGCGCTTGATGCGCCAACGCGCCGCTTGGAGCGACGACTGAGCGATTCCCGAGCCGTTCTCGAAGGTCTCTTCTGCTCGCACGCCGTCTGCGGCCGTTACGCGAAGCGCCCTCCGTTATTGAAGGAGTCCGACAAACGCTCGTGACGCTGCCGATCGGCGATTTCACATCGAAAAATTACGTCGTCGATGCGGAAAACGCGAACGCGAGACAGGGGTTCCGCGAAGCGTGCGCGCGGCTATAAGCGTTAGCCGGCTCGGGATTACCGCTCGACCGCCGTCTTGCGTTCGTCGACGAGCGCGGGTATCGCAGCGAGTCCGAGATTACTGCGCATCATATTTATTAAAATACAGCCCTGTTCGATCGCGTCGTCGAGTGCCACGTGCGTGTGCGGAAGATCCGCGTCGATCCATTCGGCCGGGTATTGGCGCTTGCCGACGTGCCGGTATTGCCGCTTCATCACCGCCGCTGCGTAGCTGCGTAAATCTAAACTCGCGAAGCCGATCGGGCTCTCACCGATGAAGCGTTGAAAATAATAATACATGAACGTAAAATCGAATCCGCTCGGCGCGCCGCAAACGATCGGCCTTCCGAACGCGCGCATTTCATCGAGCCAAGATTTCGCTTCGACCATCGCCGCGCGGGGCGAAACCAGGCCTTCGCGGGATTTACGATATGCTTCGACTTGGCTCTCTTGCGCCCACCACTTCGTCGTTCGTTCGTCGACGTCGGCACCGTCGAGTAATTCTAAGTTGCGCGAAAACGTCGCCACGAGCCGCTTATCGAGCGTAAACGCCGCGAGTCCGAAGCTCAACATCGAAAATAATCCCGGACACGGACCGTCCGCTTCAACGTCGCATGAGATGTAGAGTTCGGGTGTCGGCTGTTGCAATTCGTTTGAGATGCAGCTTGGATTAGCTACGCTCGTCGCGCCGTCCCGCTAGAGCCCGCCGGGCACGCACGACTCGCATAAACGTTCGTCATTGGGCCCGCCGAATCGGAACGGATTAGGTGCGGTTCCTCCGTCTCGTGTTTACGACGCTCGCGATGCTGCGTCGTCGCGCGTGGGCCACCACCAGGGAACGGCCTGCGGCTCTTTTGCGATCCCGGCGACGATGAACGCGATCGTCAGCAGGGCGACGCAGACGTAGTCCGCATGGAACGGCGCATGCGTGCGCTGCCACGCATCGTACGCGGCGAGCGCGAAATACGCCGCCGTAAAAGCCCAGCCCGCGATCGTGTACCGCGAACGCGAGCGCAAGACGGCGATGCTTTTAAGGGATAGCGCGAAGCCGGCGAGGCAGACGATTTCCCACAATCCGAGTCCCAAGTTCATGGGATCACTGTACGCCTTCGCGCGCGCTGCGACCCGGGCCGATGCCTTCGGCTCGGCGAAGAACACCGGGATGTTTCGGACTATTCGGGGCGCGAGCGGTATCGCGCTCGCGTTCGCACTCGCGGCTTGTCAGGGGAGTTCCGGTACGGGCGGCCTGTCGATTCCGGCGCCCGCGTATAACGCGCCGGCCGGGCCCGCTACGGCCACGAGCGCGAGCCGTCAACAAGTGCTCGACGGCGCCGTGACGCTCTCGCCCGAGCGGACGGAGATTCCGCTCCCGGCCCTCGACGGTTTCTCCGTGAGCATCGCGCTCGGAACGCCTGCCCCCGCGACGGAAGCCTCGCCCGGACCGTCGGCTTCCGCGGCCTCCGCGACCGGGGCCGCAGCGGCGATGGCGACGGTCGCCGCCGCGCCGAGTCCGACGGCACCCCCGACCCGCGCGCCGAGCGCCGCGCCTTCACTTGCGGCGAGTGCTCGTCCGCTCACCGTGTCGGCGAGCGCGAGTCCCCTCGCTGCCGCCGGAAAGATCGTCACGAAGATGACCGTCTATCCGGACGAAGCGCCGAGCCTTCCCTCTCCGAAACCGAGCGGCGACGTGCAGACGTTCACGAAGCGCACGGCGATCGTGCGCGGTTATCTCGAGCCCGCGAGCGACGTAACGCTGTACGGCCTCGGGGCGATTCGTTTTACGATCCCGCAAGCGGAACAAACCGCGGGTCGCGGTTTCACGGTCGCGGTCTACGTCGCGGGCAAGAAACATCACGAGTCGCTCGTCACCGTCGATCCCGAGCCGACGCTCGTGGACGGCGTCGTTGCGAGCACCCGTGCGAGCGACCCGCTCGTCTTCAAGAAGGCGACCGGGTATCTCATCATGCTTTACGGCGACGAGCTTCCGCCCACGCCCGCCCCGGCCGGCAACTATCCGACTCCGGGAACCAATCCATTCCCCACGCAGACCCCGGGTGCCCAGGGTCAGCCCGGCTATCCGCAACAGCCCGGCTACGCGCAGCCGGGCGTAACGGCCACGCCCCTTCACTGAAGGGTCGGGCGGGCGCTAGTGGCGGCCGGAAACTCCACGCGTCGCCGGATCGAATTCCGCGTAAAAAGCGGCCGGATCCATCGGCCGCCCGAGAAAAGCGTCTACCTCGTCATCGGGTTCGCGTTCGCGCGCCGGCGCCAGAATGTCGTTCCGATAACGCGCGCCGACGACGGGGCTTTCTAACCCGCCGCGTTCGAACGCGGTGAACATGTCTTGCGCGTAGACTTTGCTCCAAAGATAGCCGTAGTAGCCGGCGTCGTAGCCGCCCATCAGGTGTCCGAACGACGCTTCGGGATGCGCGCCCGCCGGCAGGCCGAGCGGCGTTTCGGTCCGCGCGACCTGCTGCCAGACCGCGTTCGTATCGAGCGGAGGCGCGAGCGTGTGATAGCGGATGTCGACCGTCGCGAGCATGATTTGGCGCGTCTGCGCATAGGCATCGTCGACGTAGCGCGCAGCGCGCATCTTCGCAATCAAGTCGTCCGGCAGCGGTTTGCCGGTCGTCACGTTACTGGAAAGTTGTTTGAGAATTCCCGGATCCCAGACCCAATTCTCGAGCATTTGCGAGGGCGCCTCGACGAAATCTTGACGGAAACCGCTCGAGAGCGTTTCGTAGGGCGTCGTCGCGAGCAGGGTCGCCATGTCGTGTCCGAATTCGTGAAAGAACGTCTCGACGTCGTCGTGCGTGAGCAGCGCCGGGGCGCCCGGTGCGGGCTTGGGCCAGTTGCCGATGATCGCGTCGAGCGGCGGACGGATGCTCCCATCCGCGAGCCTGCGATTGGGCAACAGCGGAAAGCTCGCGAAGTGCGAATATTTGCCGTCGCGCGGGAAGAGATCGAGGTAGAAATCGCCGATGTATTTGCCGCTCGCCGTATCGGTGACCGTCCATTCGGTAACGTCCGGCGCCCAAACGTTAGGATTCGCGCGCGAGGCGAACGTAACGCCTAATATTTTAGAATAGATATCGAACACCGCACGTTCGACGTGCTGCACGGGAAAATACTGTCGCACGGCATTATCATCGACGGCAAAGGTCGTCTTGCGCAGCATGTTGTCGTAATAGTAGAAGTCCCACGGATCGAGCGAGGCGCTCGCAATGTGAAGATCCGCGGCTTTGAGCGCGGCGAGCCGAGCGACGTCGGCGCGCGCCGCCGGTAGCAGCTTTGCGTCGAGACCATCGAGAAACGTGTTTACGCGCGCGACGGATTTCGCCATGCGGTCGTCGAGCACGTAGGCGGCCCAGTTCGGATATCCGAGAATGTGCGCGAGCTTCGCGCGGATTTCGATCGCTTCTTCGAGCAACGCCTTGTTCTTGGGCATCGTGCGATTGTAAGACGCGAAGTACACCGCCTTGCGCGTCGCGGCATCGGTCGCGTTTTGCTCGATCGTAACGTAGACGCTCTCGTCGAGGGTGACGACGTAGGCGCCGTCCTTTTTCCCGAAGGTTGCGACGACGTCGGCCGGTATGCCGGCAACTCGTGCTTGCGTAACTTCGACCGTCCCCTTGTCGTTGCCGAGATTTGCCGAATACTCGTTTTGCAGTTTCGAGAGGCGCTGACTGAGCGCCACGAACGTCGTTCGGTCGGAGGCCGACAGGGCAGCGCCCGCGCGCTTGAGTGCGACGAGCCAAACGTCGGTCAATTTACGCTGCGCCGCGTCGCTCGCCGTACCGCTCGCCTGTGCGGCGGCGAGCGCTGCATAGAGATCCGGACGCGCCGTCGCTTCGCTCAAGAAGTCGCTGACGTCGTTTTCGCAGGCGAACGACGCATCGCGCACCGGGCGCAACGTCGAGGTGCTCGAGAGGAGCGTCTCTACCATGAGATCGTCGTTGAGATCGGCGGACACGTTCTCGAGCGGCAGCACGACCGTCGCGAAGCTGCGCTGCGCTGCGGGAACCGCTACGATGGCAGCTACGGCAGCCTTCCCGGCCGCGATGCGCGCGCTACAATTCGACGCAATCTGGGCCGGCTCGAGCGTGAAATCGACGCCCGGCGCCCGAAGCGCGTTTGCGAACGTGCCGGCCGCGGGTGGCGCGGCTCCCAGCAGCGGCAGCAGCGAGCAGGCGAGCGCGGTTGAGAAGAACAGGGATCCCTTAAGCAAATGAAGGTTCCTCTTAGCAGCGGCTCGGGCTTTCCTCGAGTTCCGCAAATAATGGGGATTGGCTGGCGGATCCCGATCGGATTGCGCGCAGCGAAATCTCGCTAGACCGATAAACGGCGTGTGCTATAATTCGGTTCGCCTTGCCGGAGGTTGGGCTCCGCGCAACGT
>CAXTIY010000054.1:0-13268 GCA_964244215.1 uncultured bacterium | reverse complement strand
GCTCGAAGTGGTCCCGTTTGCGGGCCCGCGATCGAGTTCCGATGCGACGGTCGGTACGATCGGCATCGACGAATTGGAGCGCGCGCGCAAACGCATGATCGAACTCGCGGCTGCTCTCGCCGACGGGCCGCTCGAACGTTTTCCCGTGACCGAAGATCCCGATATGTGCCGGTATTGCGCGTATCAAAACGCGTGCCGCGAACGGCCGTTGCCGCGTGAAGATCGCTTCGGCCGGTGAGTCCGAATGTCGCGGGCGCGACGATGGATCTCGACGCGGAGCAAACCGCCGCGCTGGAACTGCCGGCAATGGGCGGAACGCTCGCAATTACGGGCGCGGCCGGCACGGGAAAGACGTTCGCACTCGTGCGCCGGGCGCTTCGAATCGCCGCCGAGTCCGCTCCGCAAGCGATATTTCTAACCGCCCCGAGCGACGCGGGCGTCGCGCGTTTACGCGCTCTGCTCGCCGCGCGGAACCCCCGGCACACCGTGCTTTGCGCGTCGTTCGCGAGCGTCGCGCTCGAAGTGCTGCGCGGCGCGGCGGGTGAGGCGGCAGAAATCGAATCGATCGACGACGTGCGCGCTTCCCGGCATTTCGAAAGCGCGGGCGCGGAGTTGTTTTCACTCGAGTGGACGGAACTCGTCAGCGCGGAGATCGATCCGGAGATTACGGGCTTACGATCGCCCGAACGATTCTCGGCGGCTGCGTTTCGACTGATCCGCAAGTTACGCGCATCGCTCATCTCGCCGGACGATTTCAAGACGTTCGGTTTGCGCGGGGCGGCCGCATTTTATGGGAAACCACCCAATTTCGCGAGCGCCGATCTCTTACTCGAAACGCCCGCGAAGTACCGCGACTCTTTACGCGTTACGCCCGAAGAACTCGAGCGGCAGCGCCTGCGCGAGATCGATCTCGTAAAAATTCTAACGCGGCTCTACGTGTCGTACGTCGAAACGCTCGTCGCGCACGGTTGCTTGACGCCGACCGATGCCGTGTACGAAGCCGCGCGTTCGTTACGCGACGACGCGGGCGCTCGGGCGACCGCGGCGACACGGTTCGCGGCAATCCTCATCGACGACGCACAAGATCTCACGCTCGGACAGCTCACGCTCGCCGAAGGTCTCGCACGCGACGACCTCGCAAACGTGACGCTCGCGGGCGATGAAGCGCAGAGCACGCGAGGGTTTGCCGCCGGAGCGCGCGGGGGCGAAATCATGAGACGTGCGGCCCGCCGGATCGTCCTCACCGCAAGCCATGGCGCCGAGCCCGCGCTCGCGCTGCTCGCGTCGCGCCCCGTTCCCGATACGTTTGCTTTATACCGCGCCGACACGATGCGCGAAGAAGCGCATTACGTCGCAAGCGAAGTCACGCGCCTCATCGCGAGCGGCGTGCCCACTTCACAAATCGCGGTCGTCACGCGCAACTTGCGTTGTGCGCATACGTATATCGACGCCTTGCTCGCGCGCGACGTGCCGCTCGATGCGTACGGCGCGGCGAGTCTTTACGATTTTCCGGCCGTCCGCGACGCGCTCGGGGCGCTATGGTCGGCCGTCGACCCGTTCCGGCACGACTATCTTTTGCGGACGCTGCAGTCACCGTGGATGCGACTCTCCGATGCGAGTCTCGCCGTACTTTGCGCGGATACGACGGATCCGCAGCCCGTGCTTTTCGAATTACCCGACGACGACGCCGAGGCGGCCGGCACGCGCCGCTGGGACCGGCGCCGCAGCTTGCGCTTAGGACGTAACGTCACGCGTGGCGACGTCGATAGCGATCTTCCGGGCGACGCCCGCGAGCGGCTCGTTGCGTTCCGCAACGCTCGCACGCGCTACGAGATCGCCGCACGAACGCTCGAGCCCGCGAGTCTCGCACGCCTAATTCTCGACGACACGCTGCTCGCGACCATAGCGGGCGACGCGCGGGGGCGATTTACGCGCGGCCTCGTGGCACGCCTGCAAGCGGAGATCGACGCCTTTTTCGCGCGCGAACCGCTCGGATCGCTCGAAGACTTTTTGCTCGACGCCGAACTCGTCGCCGCATCCGAAGACGATCTGCTTTCGCTTACCCCGGCTTGCGGTATGCGCGATGTCGTGCGCGTGCTCGATGTGGAAGCGGCCAAGGGCGAATCGTTCGCCGCGGCGTTCGTCGTCGACGTGCGGGCGGGCGCTTGGCCACGCTATTACGTACCGGAAGCGTTTCTCTTCATGCCCTCGGCCGGCATGATTCCCAAAGAGAACGTGGGCGACGCTCGCGCCGCGCGAACGGCAAAATTTACCTATGCGAGTTTTCGCTACAAGCTACGCGAAAAGTATAATGCGGAGGAACGCCGCGCGCTTTACTGTGCGTTGACGCGTGCGCGCGATTACGTATCGATCAGCGCTTCTGGCCGCGCCACGCGCGGTGCCTCGACACCGGAGATTCTCGAGGAGTTGCGGCGCCAGTGTCCGTGATAGCCCTCGAGCCGATCGCCGTCGAAGAGTACGTACGCGACGTATTGCCCGAAACGTTTACGGTGTGGGGCGGCGACCGTACGTTCGAAGCGTATGCCGACGAATTTCGCGCGGTCGCGACGTCTTCGTACGCGCGCCGCCGCCGCTTCACCGTCGGCATCCGTGAAGACGGCCGCATCGCGGCGTCGTGTAAGAATTACGATCGCGAATTACGCTGGAACGGCAATTCGCTGCGCGCGACCGGTATCGGCGCCGTCTATACGCCGAGCCGTTTACGCGGACGCGGTTATGCCAGCGCCATGCTCGGTGCATTGCTCGATGCCGAGCGCGACGCGGGCCGCGACGTCGTGTTTCTCTATTCCGATATCCATCCGTTATTCTACGAGCGGCTCGGCTTCATCGCGCTGCCGTCGCGGCTCATTACGATGCGGGCGGCCTCGCTCGACGGCTCGCCCGCGGGCGCACTACCGCTCGAGAGGGCGGATTGGGCGGGCGTGCGGCGCTGCTTCGATAAACTCGATAGCCGTCGCGCATGGAGCTTTCGCCGCACGCCGCTCGTGTGGGATTGGATGCGCGACCGCTTGAACGCGCCGCCGCGCGACGGTACGCAGACCGTGCATCTCGTTATTCGACGCGGCCGTTCGGTCATCGCGTATGCGTTCGGGCGGCGCGTGCTTAAAGAAGACACGTACGCCGTCGACGATTTCGGCTTCGACGGCGATGAGGGTCAGCGGCTGCTGCCCGCACTGTTGCGCGCCGGTGCTGGGGATCTGCGCCGCGTAGGCGGCTGGTTGCCGCCGGCCCCCGCTCGGCAAGTGCTGCCACGCGGTTCCGTGCGCGCGCGCAAAAATGCCATCTTGATGGTCGCCCCGCTTTCGGCGAGCGCCCGCGCATGGTGGGCGGCGACGAAAGACGACATGCTCAAAAGCCAAGCGGACGTGACGTGGCATTCGGATCACGTGTGAGCGACAGGTTTAAGAACGCTCGCTAACGATCCGTTCGGTAAAGC
Source organism: uncultured bacterium (assembly GCA_964244215.1). Classification (GTDB taxonomy): domain Bacteria; phylum Vulcanimicrobiota; class Vulcanimicrobiia; order Vulcanimicrobiales; family Vulcanimicrobiaceae; genus CAXTIY01. The sequence continues at coordinate 9,811 of CAXTIY010000054.1, read as the reverse complement.
GTATACGCTTTCTTTCGGCGCCCTCCAGCACCGCTTGCGGACCGCTTCAACTTTCGGAGCTCGGGATGTCTCGTTTGCCTGAGGTAGAACGGGCTTCACATGAGCGCTCGTGCATGATGCATCTTAATACTGAAACGATCGATCGCCGGTACGGGTGGCAAATTTGAAAATCGCCCTCATCGGTGTCGGCGGAATCGGCAGTACGTTTGCCTTCCAACTCGCTCGCGTCGGCCGTCACGAAATCACCGCAGTAGCGCGCCCAAACTCGAAGCGGCTTCAAGAGTTGCAACGGGACAACGGCATTATCGACACCAAGGACCGGCATGCGGCGATGGGTGTCACCGATACGTTGGACGAGACTATTGCGTACGATCTCGTCATCGTCACTTTGGCTGCTCATCAAGTCGACGCGGCGTTACCCGCGCTCGAGCGTAGCGCGGCCAAGAGCATCCAATTTATGTCTAATACTTTTGAGCCGGAGCGCCTACGGGACGCGGTGGGATCCGAGCGTTGCTCGTTCGGCATGCCGTTCGTCCAGGGTATGATCTCTAAAGACGGCAAGTTAAAGAGCACGATCGGCACGGCGGGCGCAAAAACGAAGATTAATCGCCGCGACTTGGTCGATCTCTTCATCGCAGCTGGCGTGCCCGCCGTCCTGGAATCCGACATGCTGCTCTGGCTTCGCTGCCATGTGCCGCTGTGCGTCGCATTCGAATGCGTTTCGGTGGCCGCGATGCGCCGCGGCGGCGGTGCGTCATGGAAAGAGGCGATGGTGCTCGGGCACGGTGTGCGCGCGAGCTTCACACTGATCAAACGGCTCGGATACCGGCTCTATCCTTCAGAGGCGTTATGGCTCGACCGGCTTCCGCCATGGGTAGTTGCCGGCATGCTCTGGTATGTGTCGCGAATCCCGTCGTTTCGTGAGTTGCTCGCCACCGGGATCGGTGAATGTCCGGCACTGGTGGACGTAATGCTTACGAACGCAGCAAAGGCGAATCTATCCGTCTCCGTAGCGGCAAAAATTCAGGCGATGAAGCCGCGAGAGGAAACGTAGGACCGGCGACTCACCGCGGGAAGCGACTTCGCTCCTTCGAAGCACCCAATCGATGAGCCGCAGATACGCCTACGCAATCGTCGACGTCTTTACGTCGATGCCGCTCGAAGGGAACGCCCTCGCGGTTCTGCCCGATGCGACCGGGCTCGACGCGCGCGACATGCAACGCATCGCAAGCGAGTTCAATCTCTCGGAGACGACGTTCGTCTTTCCGTCGCAGCGTCTCGATTGCGCCGCGCTGTTGCGTATCTTTACACCGACCACGGAAATGCGCTTCGCGGGCCATCCGACGCTCGGCAGCGCGTACGTGTTACTCGAACGCGAGCTCGTGACGCTGCGCGACGACCGCTTCGCATTCGAAGAACTCGTCGGGCCCGTACCCGTGCGCGTCGAGCGCGCGGAACCACCGATGCTTTGGCTCACCACACCGCCTATTTCGTTCGAAGCAACCTTCGATCGCACGCTCTGCGCGAACGTGCTCGGCTTACGCGAAGACGATCTTCTCGACGTTGCACCACAACTCGTCAGCGCGGGCAATCCCAACATCTTCGTCGCGGTGCGCGACGAAGCGTGCGTCGATCGCGCCTCGCTCGAACTCGCGGGCGTACGCCGACTGCACGACGGCCGCGAAAGCGCCGATTGCGTTTTCGTCTTTACGCCGACGGCGAGCGGCGCCTATTCGCGCATGTTCGCACCGGAACACGGCATCGTCGAAGATCCGGCGACGGGCAGTGCGACGGGCCCGCTCGCAGCGTATATGATGCGCCACGGCCTCGCCCCGTCGCACGACGGCGCGCGCTTCGTAAGCGAACAAGGAACGCAGATGGGACGTCGGAGTCTACTACACGTCTCCGTTACGGGCGACGCCGGGCGGAGCGGCATCGAAGTCGGTGGCAACGTCGTTGCGGTCGGTGAAGGGACGCTGCGCTTCTAGCTTATTCGCAGACGAGGCGCGCTTGCCGAATCGCCGAACAACGACGGCTATGGCAGAAAGCGACCGGCAGCGACTTCTGGCGCGCGCCCTCGCGCTTCCGGGCGCCGAGGCGAGCGACTTTTTCGGAGACCGCCGCCCGCCCGAAGACGCAGATCCTTTACTGCTCAAGCTCATCAACGATACGAGTCTACGTACGAAACTCGTCGAGACCGGCATCGCGGAGGGCTTACAATCGCCGAAGGGTCCGCAGAAGATCGCCTCTATTTTGCGCATCTATCCGGATTTCGATGCGCCGCCGAAAACGCAACCGGGCGCGCGCGCGAAGACGACCGCAAGCGCGCCGCCCGCCCCCACGCGCGGGCTTCCGAGCGTCGATCAGATGGAACGTCTGCTCGCACGCTATCGCGAAATCGAGGGCGACGTCGCAGCCGAACTCGCGACCGATGCAGACGAACGCATCGCTCGCCTCAAGCGCGCACTCGCCGATCTCGACGGTTCGGAACTCGAAGCCGCCTATCGCGAACTCGGCGAGGCGCTCGACCGCAAACGCGCCCTCGCGGCGCAAATCCGGTTCGAGACGTTCGCGCGTATCGAACGCGACGCGGATTTCGCCGAGCGCGCGTTTCTGCGCTTACTTGCGCGCGCCTAGGGCGGCCTCGAACGGTCCGACCTGCCACAGCGAATTGGTCGCGACGACGGTTTCCGCTCCAGCATTGCGCGCGGCGTTGAGTTCGGGAACGGCGAGCCCGCTCGAAGGCGAGACGTTGCGTGCCGCCACGCCCGAGTCCGAGCGTACCGCCGCGAGTTGCGCCTGCGACGGCGTAAAAAGATACGTCGCGGCGTACCCGCGCGGTAGGGCGGGAATCGCTTCGTCGTATAAGAGCATCGCGGTACCGGGCTCGAGATACCGGCTTAGAACGAACGTATCGTACGCGTTGTCGGCGGCATCGCTCGCGGCGACGAGTGCGGGTTTGGCCCCGGCTGCGACGACGTTTGCGACGGCACGCTCCGAGAAGTGATCGTTATTATCCCACCATTCTTCGTACGTGCGATCGACGGCGACGGACGTCGCTCCGGCGAGCAGCAACACGGCGAGCGCCGCGCCGGAGAAAACGCGAGCGCGCGCGTTAACGCCGAGTAGCGCCGGCACCAGCAGCAGCGTCACGAGCATTTCGATTCCGAGCCACGTCGGCATCTGATACCGCGCGATCAATTCGTAGTGCGCGTGCCGGAATACGTCGAGCGCGACGATCGGCACGAGCGTCGAGAAGGCAACGGCGAGCGCCAGGCCGCGCGCGATCCCGTCGCCTTTGCGCACGAGCGCGCGCCAAACGGCGACGGCGACGATTGCGAGCAGCGGCAGCAGCGCGACGCCCCACGTAACGTGCGCGTATTCCGAATCGAAGAAGACGGCGCCCGTATTGAACGTCCATTTGAGCAGCGTGGCGCGCAGGGTGTACGCGCCCGCGGCCCACGCGATATCGACCGAACCGCGTTCCGCGGCTCGCTGCGCAGCAAGCGCCCACGGCAGATAGCAGAGCACGGCCGCGCAGGCAGCGGCAATCGAACCGACCGCCACGCGCACTCCGCCATCTTTGCCACGCCGCCAAGCAACGAAGAGTGCGACGAGCCCTTCGCCCGCCATCAGGAATGCAAAGGTCGGATTCGTGAAGAGCCCGGCGAGCGCACAAAGTCCGAAGACGAGCCAGCGCTGCCACACCGGCCGTTCGAGAGCGCGCAGCAAAAGCCACGCCGAGAGCAGCGTCAAATCGGCGACGAGTATGTACTCGCGGACCTGCTGCGAGAACCGGATCTCGATCGGCGAGAGCGCGACGAGCGCGGCCAAGACGAGTCCGCCTTCACGGCTCGCCGTCAGCCTGCGTCCGAGCAAGAATGCGATCGCGATGCCGGCGATGCCGAGCAATACCGAAAGTCCGCGTACGGCCGCCGTCGCGTTACCCGATAAACCGATCCAGAGACGCGCGGGCAGATAGTAAAGCGGCCCGCGCTGCGGTTCTTCGTGGAGCGATTGCAGGGTCGCCCCGAGCCCCCGCTCGGGCGCTACGTGTTGCAAGGCGAGCAGCTCGTCGCTGCGGTGCACGCGGCCGTCGAATAAGGCGTACATCGCGTTCTGGCTGTGGCCGGAGATGCGCAGAAGCGAGAACGATTCATCGAACCACAGAATCTTGTGATCCAGCGAATCGAAGCGTGCGAAGATACCGAGCGCGATCGCGACGAGTGCGATCGTAACGATAAAGCGTCGCGCCCTCACGCTGCTCTGTGGCCCATGCTCTACAGCATCGTCAGTTCCCGGGCGACTCTGAAGCGGCCGTGACGAACAGCGAGGTCTGCCGAGTGCGATCTTCCGTTAGGCTCGCCACGCGCACGCCGAGCAGTCTCACGGCGGCGTCGCCGAGGGCTGCCCGCGCGAGGCAATGCGCCGCGGCCGCCTCGATCTCGAGCGCGTCGTCCGTCGGCACTTTGACCTGCGTCTGCCGCCCGAGCACGGTAAAATCCGAGAGTTTGATCTTCACCCCGATCGTCGTGCCCCGCAAGCCTTGCGACGCGAGCCGCTCCGCGACGTCCCGTGCGAGTTCCCGTAACGGCGGCAGCAAGTCGGCTTCGCGCTTATCGTATTCGAACGTCGCCTCGCTCGAAACGGAGCGCGTCTCGCGCTCGGAACTGACGCCGCGGTCGTCGTGGCCGCGCGCGAGTTCGCGCACCGCCCGGCCCGAGCGCCCGAAGAGTTGGAAGGCCTGGGCATCGGAGCATTCCGCAATTCGGCCGATCGTCGTGAAGCCGCGCTCGGCGAGCCGTGCCTGCGTCTTCGGGCCGACGCCCCACAACCGGCCGACGGGTAGCGGCGCGAGATACGCGCCCTCGGTGCCGGGCTCGATCGCCACGAGCCCATCGGGCTTCGCGGCGTCGCTTGCGATCTTCGCGACCATCTTTTGCGCCGCGATGCCGGCGCTGACGGTCAACCCGGTTTCGTCCCGAACGGCTTCGCGAACGGCACGAGCGTAAGCGACCGCCTCCGCGATGTCTTCCGTATCGATCGCGACGAAGGCCTCGTCGAGCGAAAGTCCCTCCACCGCACCCGCTCCACGCGCGAAGATGGCGAAGACGGCTCCGGAGAGTTCGCGATAACGGGGAAAGTTCGGCGGCGCGACGCGCAAATGCGGGCACAGCGCGCGCGCCTTGTAGAGCGGCATCGCCGAACGCACGCCGAACGGGCGCGCTTCGTACGACGCCGTCAGCACGACGGAACGCCGGCTCTCGCCCGCGATCGCGAGCGGCTTCCCGCGCAGCGACGGATCGTCGCGCTGCGCCACGCTTGCGTAGAACGCGTCGATATCGAAATGCGCGATCAAGCCGCGACTCACGTCGCTCGGCGGCGATCCACCTCGATGAACGTTGCGAGCATCCCGGCGGACACAATGAGGAACGACACGAGAATATCGAGCCAGGCGTTACGCCATATAACCGAACCGTCGACGGCGAAAACGTTGGTCGCAAGCGCGGTACCGTTGAGGCCGAGCGGTGCGAGCAAACCCGCGACGGCGAACCCGAGGCCAAGCGCGATGAGCGCCGCGATGAACGTCCGCTTCGCGATCGCGCTCGCGGCGAATACGACGCCGAGGAAGGCCATGGCATTGGCCCAAGCGACGCACGAGGCGACGAGCAGATCCATCATCGATAGCGGAAGCCGCTCGATGAGCGTATGTGCTGCGAGAACTCCGGCGCTCGCAAACGTGACGAGAAAGAGCCACGTCGCGATGACGCAAAATTTTACGCTGACGATACCGTGCAGCGACGCCGACGACGTATATAAAAGCGGTAACGTGCGCGATTCACGCTCGCCCGCGATCGCCCCCGCACCCGCGATGAGCGCCAGCAAACACAGGATACGCGCGAGATTGCGCGCGAGCCACGTCGACTCGATGAATACCGGATACGACCGGAAGTTCGTGAGGACGACCTGCGCGGTGTCGTTCGTCGCGGTCGCGAGCGCCCGTTGCAACGAGTACGAGAATATCCAAGGAATCGCCGCCGTAAAGAGCACGACGAGCGCGAGGGCGATAGCGAGTAACGGCTTTCGCTGAACGAATTCCTTGCGGGAAAGCTCGCGGATCATCGCGCCGGCTCCATGTCGAATGCGTCGGGCGAGCCTATTTCGTCGAAGAGCGCCGCGTCCGCCTGCGCGCCCTCGCCGTAGGTCACGAGGGCGTAGGGTGTGCGCCGTAGAGCACGTTCGAGAAGCAGGGCCGTCGGCGCTTCATCGAATTCTTCGGCGTGTTCGATGACGAGCGAATCCGGTTCCGCCGCCGTCGCGAGCGCGACGACGAGCGCACGTTGATACGCACGTTTCATGCGTCGTACCTCATATTCGGGCCGCAAGTTCGCGACGGCGAGATCGGCGTTTAATTGCTCAGCGCTCCAACGTTCGTGTATGGCCGAATAGAAACGAACCGCTTCCGCTATGCGCATCGACGGATAGATACGGTACTCTCGACCGCAGTAGGCGAGCCCGCGCGGAGCGACGAGCTCTTGTGAAGACGGCGCGAGCCCGAAGCACGTGCGCAAGCGCGCATGAAACGCGTCGTCCGCTCCGACGATGGCGAAGCGGCCGCCTTGCCGCACGTTCATACGCGCGCTCCGTCGAAGATTAGGCGGATCGATTGCATGTTTCGTACGTCGTCCGCTTCTTCGCCCGGCGTTTCGAGAATCGCGGTCTTATCGCGCAGTTCCGGGTGGGCGGCGAAGGCACGAAAACCTTCGATACCGATCAGTCCGTCGCCGATGTGCCAATGCCGATCCTTGTTGCCGCCGAGCGGAATCTGCGTATCGTTGAAGTGGAACATCTTGACGCGGTCGAGCGAAATCGTCTCGCTCGCGAGCGTTACGAAACGGTCGACGCCGTCGCGCGAATCGATCTGGTAGCCCGCAGCCCAAGAATGCGCGGTGTCCAAACAGACCCCGAGTTGCGGATGGCCGACCGCGTGCATGAACGCGCCGAGCTCCTCGAGCGTCCCGCCACAAAGCGCTCCGGCACCGGCGGAATTCTCGAGCACGAGATAAACGCCCGGCGCGATGTTTTCGAGTGCTCGCTCCAGCATTAGTACGACGGCCGCAAACCCTTGCGCGCGATCGCGCTTGCCGTACGAACCGAGATGCGTGTTGACGTAGTCGATGCCGCCGGCACCTGCGACCGCGACGTCGTTCTTTAGCAACCGTAGTGAATTATTGGCAATCTTCGGTTCGTCGCTCGCGAGGTTGATTAGATACGACGTGTGAATCGCGATGCGCTCGATGCCGGCTTCCGCCCGCACGGCGCGGAAGCGCGCGAGCGCGGGCGCATCGATCGGACCGACACGATACGTCTTGGGATTGCCCGAAAAGATCTGCACGGCCGAGCAACCGAGCCGGCGTGCGTAGTCGACGGCCGCATCGTAACCGGTCGACGTGTCGACGTGAACCCCGAGATACATCGTCGACCGCTTTTGACGTCGAGGCGGCGGTGCCTACGGAGCGTCGTAGTGTGCCACACCAAGGACGTTTCCGGCTGGATCTTCGATGAACGCAAGCTCGCAGACCGTCGGGATCACGACCGGCGCCATCACGACGCGGCCGCCGAGGTCGACTGCAGCCTTGAGCGCGGCGCGCACGTCGTCGACCGCAACCGTGCATTCGAACCCGACCGTACGTACGCCCGGAACGAGCTCGCGGCGCTGCTGCAGCGCCGCGAGCAGCGCGGATGCGCCCGGCGTCTGGATTTGATAGAAGCCGGGTGGCCCCCACGGGGTGAAGCGCCACCCGAAAAGCCGTTCGTAGAACGCTCGCGAAGACGCGATATCGTCTGCGTTGATAGCAACGTGAGCGATCGCGCCGTGCGGAGGAGGTTGCTGTGGCATGTGATGAGTTTGACATCGCGAGTGCTCCGCCGCTTGCGTCTTCGCGTCAACCTCCATCGCCGATGCGACAGCGCGAGGGCCGGCTGCGTACTTTCGCGCTCGACCTCGGCCCGAGCACGTTCGCGCCGCCGCAAGCGCCGGGCTACGCGCAACTCGTTACCATTCGCCGCGGCGCGGCAGTGCTGCACTGCGCCCGAATGCGCGTCGTCTTGACGCCCGAACGTGCGGTATGGGTGCCGGAACTTACGCCATATGCGCTCGAGCTGCACTCGCGCTGCGAGCTACGCGTCCTCTATGCCGACTCTCATTACTACGGCGGAGCGTTTGCGCCGGTGACATGCACGCCGCTGCTCTCCGAACTGATCGAACGCGCGAGCGTCGCGGGATACCTGGACCCCGCGAAGGCGCGCGACGCACGCTTTCTTGCCGTGCTCGACGATGAGCTCGGCGATCTCGCCGCCGCAAGCGCGGCATATTCGCTCGTATCCCCGCGCGATCCGCATCTGCTTGCCGCAATCACTCGCATTCTCGCAAGCGACGACGTCCTTTCGATCGGCGATCTCGCCCGGGCGGCATGCATGTCCGTGCGAACCTTCGAGCGCCGGTTCCGGCGCGAAACGGGACTCTCTCCGCAACAATGGTTACGCCGCGCGCGCCTCGGAAGCGCCGCGATGGCACTCGCCGCGGGGGCGTCCGTAACCGAGGCGGCACTCGGTTGCGGCTACGCGTCGCTCAGTGCTTTCATTGCGGCGTATCGTGGAGCGTTCGGCGTCACCCCCGGGCGGGCGCTGCGAGGCACGCCCGCTGCAAGCGCATCGTGAGTGAAAGCGACTAACGGCGAGAGGGTAGTGGCGGCGTCCACCGCGTGTCGAGGACGACTTGATCCATGCGAGCCGACATCTGCGCGAACTCGTCAGACCACTGCGTCGAATCGGGCGCATCCGAATCGAACGTAAACCCGTCGCGATAACGCAGATGCAGACGCGCTCCAAAGACGTCTGTGGTGCGGAACGGATAGCGCGTCCGCAATTCGGTGAAGCGGCAGGTTTGCAAAATTTGTACGATCGTCGCGAACGGCACCGTCGCTCGAGCGTTCAGACGCGCGCGCGTCGTGGGTTCGAACGTGTCGACCGTGGCATGACCGTCCGGATAGAAACGAACCGCTAAAGAATGCGATACGGGGGAGCCAAGCGGCCAAAACGCCGAACGTTCCGTGGAAGGCGTGTGCGTGAATGTCTTCCTCGGGCACGTCGCCGGAGATATCCATCGCGTCTCCCGGATAGAGCGTGGCTCCCCACGAGCGACAGTGGGGATCACAGATAACCTGGGTCACCGCGATTCTGGTATCTGATCCGCTCGCGGGCCGCCATTACAGGCGGTCGCCGCGAGAACGAGTGCCGAGCTAATTATTGTGGCGACCGGAGCGCGCATGTGCCGAGCATCGTGCCGTGCTCGAGCGCTTGTCTCCTCTCAGCCGATAAGCACGTCTAGACGAGCGCGATCTGCATGCTCAAATCGCGAATGGCAATGCCGAGATGATTGCCGCAAACGCTTTGATGGATTCGTAACCACGCCGAAGACGTTCGGTCCTCGAGATTGGGCAAGCGGGGAAGATACTTCGCTTTATCAGCTTCGAGCAATACGAAGGTCGCGGCTGCGCCGCAGTTACAGGCGGGATCGAGCGGAGCAGCTAATCGGATCGTAACCTGCGGATTGAGCGGATAGGCGTCGGCTAATATTGCGATGTCGCCGAATATTGGCTTCATTGTGGACATACCTCAGGCTAGCACATATTCGGGTTATCGCGGCAAGCCACAGTTCGCTGACCCGGTATAGTGAGGAGCAGCGGCAATCTGCACGAGCTTCTTCTCTAGCGTGTATTGCGAGATGCGAGTTGCCGCGAACGCAGAG
>CAXTIY010000053.1:0-13465 GCA_964244215.1 uncultured bacterium | reverse complement strand
AGCGCGTCTGGAGCATCGACCCGAGCAGCGAGAATACGCTGCTCACGGGGGACATCGACTCCGGAAAATCGACGCTCGTCGATGCGCTCACGACGTTGCTCGTCGCTCCGCAAAAGATCGCCTATAACAAAGCCGCGGGCGCCGACACGCGCGAGCGAACGCTTCGCAGCTACGTCGCGGGCAATTACAAATCGGAGCGCGGGGAAGCGGGCTTCTCGGCGAAGCCCGTGACGCTGCGCGACCGCAACGCCTATTCCGTAATCCTCGGCCGATTTTATTGCGAAGATATCGACCGGTGCGTGACGTTAGCGCAAATCTTTTGGCAGCGTGAGGCGCAAGGGCAGCCCGACCGGCTCTACGTCATCGCCGACGTCGCGCTCTCGATCAAAGAGCACTTCGCGAAATTCGGCAGCGAGATTCGCGACTTGCGCAAACGGTTGCGCCAAGCCGGCGCCGAACTTTACGATAGCTTTGCCACGTACGGAGCCGCGTTTCGTCGGCGCTTAGGCATCAACGACGAGCAGGCGATGGATCTCTTCCATCAGACCGTCTCGATGAAGTCGGTCGGCAATCTTACCGAATTCGTGCGCGACCATATGCTCGAAGCGTTCGAAGTCGAGCAACGTATTCGCGCGCTCGTCGCACACTTCGACGATCTAAATCGCGCACACGATGCGGTGCTCGTTGCAAAGGCGCAGATCGCTCTGCTCGGACCGCTCGTTCGCGATTGCGACGCACATGCAGCAGTCGTGCTCGAAGTCGGCGCACTGCGTGCCTCCAAGGACGCGCTGCGGCCGTGGTTCGCCTCGTTGAAAGGCGACCTCTTGAGGCGGCGGCTCACGCATCTCGCAGCCGATCTCGAGCGACACGCGCGAGCGATCGTCGCGCTGAACCTGCAGCGTCGCGACGCCGATCTCAAGCGAGACGAGCTGCGCGACGCGATCGCGCAAAGCGGCGGAAACCGTATCGAAAGCCTCAAGCGTTCGATCGAGGCGCTCGGTACCGAGCACGAAGCTCGCCGGCGGCGCTGCGACCAATACGACGGCCTTGCGCGAACGCTCGATTTACCCGTCGCGAGCGACGAGGAACGTTTCGCCGCTAATCGGACCGCGCTCGTGCGCGAGCGCGCGGCGCACGAGACGGCCCAGGCACGCACGCAGCAGTCGCTCACGAGCGCCTCGGTGGCGGCCCGCGAGCTCCTTAGCACCGCCGCGGAGATCGAAGCCGAGCTCGAATCGCTGCGTGGCCGGCGCTCGAACATCCCGAGATCAATGCTCGAATTGCGCGCGCGTCTTTGCACCGAGATCGGCGTCGACGATAGCGCGCTGCCGTTCGCGGGCGAGCTGCTCGCCGTACGCGACGATGCGCGCGATTGGGAGGGTGCCGCCGAACGCGTCTTACATAACTTCGCGCTGTCGCTGATCGTCCCGGACACTTTCTACGCAACCGTCGCCGCATGGGTCGATCGAACGCATCTCGGCGGGCGGCTCGTGTATTATCGCGTGCGCCCGGTGCGCGACGAGGGAAGCCGGCCGCTCGATGCGCTCTCGCTCGTTCGTAAGCTCGAGATCGCACCGAATGCCGCGCTTCATGGCTGGCTCGAGGGCGAGCTCGTGCGCCGCTTCGACTACGTCTGCTGCGACACGCTCGACCGGTTCCGGCGCGAAGTGCGCGCCGTAACCCGCGCGGGACAAGTGAAAGCGCCGGGCGAGCGTCACGAAAAGAACGATCGGCGGCACATCGAAGACCGGTCGCAATACGTCTTGGGGTGGACGAACGAAGCGAAGATCGCCGCACTCGAGAAGCAGCTTGCCGATCTGCACACGCGCCTGGCCGATTCGCAGCGTCGCTTGCAGCAATTCGAATTCGAGCTCAAGCAAACGCAATCGCGAGTGAGCCGCATTGCAGAACTCGCGACGTTCGTGAGCTTTCGCGATTTGGATTGGCGCCCGATCGCAATCGAGATCGACGGATTAGAGCGCGAGCGCCGCGAACTCGAAGCGGGCTCCGATATCTTGCGCGCACTCGAGCAGCAACTCGCGCAGCTCGAAGAGACGTCGCGTAAGGTCGATGCCGAACTGCTGCAGCGCCGGCGTGAAGAGTCGGTCGCGCAAGAGAAACGCGCTCAAGGCGAGGCCATGCTCGCCGAATGCGACGAGGTCCTCGGTGCGACTCCGGACGAAGCCAAGGCGCGCTATTTTTCGCAGCTCGAATCGCTGCGCGACGAAGCGCTCGGCGAGCATTCGCTTACCGTCGAATCGTGCGACCATCGCGAGCGGGAGATGCGCGACTGGCTTCAGGCGAAGATGGACGCGGCGAACAAGCGCGGCGAGCGCTTGCGCGAAGCGATCGTTCGCGCGATGCAAGAGTACCGCAGCCGCTATCCGGCCGACGCGCACGAACTCGACGCGTCGCTCGAAGCGGCGCCCGACTTTGCGCAGATTCTCGAGCGCTTGAGCTCGGACGACCTGCCGCGTTACGAAGCGCGCTTCAAAGAATTGCTGAACGAGAACGCGATTCGCGAGATTGCGAACTTCCAATCGCAGCTCAATCGAGAACTGCGCACGACGGCCGAGCGCATCGAACGCATCAACGGCTCGCTGCACGAGATCGAATTCAATAAGGGTCGTTATATCGTCCTCGAAGCGGACGACAGCGGCGATCTCGAGATACGGGATTTTAGGCGTGACTTGCGCGCGTGTACCGAAGGCGCGCTGACCGGTTCCGACGAGGAAGGGTACGCGGAGGCGAAATTTCTCCAGGTTCGGCGCATCGTCGAGCGCTTCCGCGGTAGGGAAGGAACGGCCGACCTCGATCGCCGCTGGACGCACAAGGTTACCGACGTACGAAATTGGCAGGTCTTCTCCGCATCCGAGCGCTGGCGCGAAGACGACCGCGAACACGAGCACTATACCGATTCCGGCGGCAAGTCCGGCGGACAGAAAGAGAAGCTGGCCTACACGGTCCTCGCGGCGAGCCTTTCGTACCAATTCGGTCTCGCGCGACACGCGGGTCGCTCGTTCCGGTTCGTGATGATCGACGAAGCGTTCGGCCGCGGTTCCGACGACTCGGCACGGTACGGCTTGGAACTCTTCGAAAAGCTCGATCTGCAACTCTTGGTCGTCACGCCGCTACAGAAGATTCACGTCATCGAACCGTTTGTCGCGAACGTCGCATTCGTTTCGAGCGACGGCCGCGAATCGCAATTGCACAATCTCACGATCGAAGAGTACCGCGCCGCGCTCGCCGAGAGCGCGCGGTGAGCGGTGCGGGTTGGACGACGCCCGCGCAGATCGACGAGCGGCTGCAGCGAATCTGGCTGCGAGGAGATCTGCTACGCGCCGAGCTTCAAGGCGCATCTCGTCCACTCGAGTTGCCGCTCGCGAAACCCGATGCGCGGGCTCTTTCCGAACGATTTGGTGACGTACGGGCGTGGATTCGCACGCTTGAGGACGGCAGCAAGATCCGGCGCGGTTTTGGCTACGACATCGTTTGGAATGAGATCAACAGTCGCGTGCTCGGAGCCAACCGCGTGCCATCACGCATCGTCGTGGAAACCAATGACGATGCGTTACGCCTCATCGGAAAGTGCGCCGACGCAGAGCGCTTCTCGCATGCGGCGGCGGCGACGCTCGCGACGTTCCCCGTACTGCGCGAGTGGATTACGCGCAAACCGCTGGTGCTCGTGGAGCACGAGCGCGAGTGGACTCGCATACTCGCGGTCCTCGCGTGGTTTCGCAAAAATCCGCGGCCGGGGATCTACCTGCGGCAACTCGACATCCCGGGCATCGACACGAAATTTATCGAATCGCGCAGGGGCCTGCTCGGCGAATTGCTGGATATCGTTCTGGCCGCATCCGCGATCGACGCGGATTCGCTCGGGTCGCGCGCATTCGAACGACGCTACGGTCTGTTATCGAAGCCGGCGCTTATCCGATTTCGAACGCTCGACGATCGTTTGCAACCGGGCGGCTACCGCGATCTCGCCGTTCCGATCGAAGAGTTCGCCCGCGTAGAGTTGGACGTCGATACCGTCTACGTGACGGAAAACGATGCGAACGGTCTCGCTTTTCCACCGGTCGAACGCAGCATCGTGATCTTCGGCCTCGGCTTCGGCGTCGAGCTCCTCTCCCGCGCAGCGTGGCTGCAAACGAAGACGTTGCATTATTGGGGTGACATCGACACCCACGGCTTCCTGATGCTCGATCGGCTTCGCGGCATTTTTCCGCATGTGAACTCGCTGCTGATGGATCGCGAGACGTTCTTCGCTCACCGCGAACTCTGGACACACGAAGCGGCACCTTACGATGAGCCGCTGGGTCGGCTAACCGAGCCGGAACGCTCGCTCTATGACGACCTGCGGGAAGGCTACTTCGGTCGCGGCGCAAGATTGGAGCAAGAGCGGATCGCGTATGCTTCGCTCCATACTGCGATTGCCGCCTGTTTATAGCAATCCTAACCGCTGCGATGCAGTCTCTCTACGGCAATGTCGAACAACATGACTGGACTTTCCACGGGCTTGGTTCACGCGCCTCGCTTGACGAGGGCGCCGCGTGCCACGCACACCTCGATATTATCACGCGCGTCTACGACGCGCCAATCTTCGAACTGCCGACACGGTACCCTGATTGGAGCGCATGCGCCAAAGCCTATGCAGTCATCGGCCCGGGATCGGCCTCATTCTCTTCGCCGTCTTCAATCTTCGGCTCGCCGTGCTTCGGTTCGATCGGCGGCAGCCTCGGGCTCACCGTATTCGCGGTTCGCTCGATGTCGGCGCCGATGCGCTCGCTACGTTCGTACTCACCCATGCTTGAATGTTCCCCGATCACGGCAGCACTAACGCTTCCGCAAACGCGGCGGCAATCGCGATAACGAACGACACCTGCGGATGGTGCGAGGCGGCTAGCCCATTTTCAGAAGCCTAGACCGGAGTTCCGGGTCGATACGGGTGACAGCCTGACACAGGTTGACAACCTGCCATCTTCCACGACGTCTTCGCCCTCAACGCGTGCGGGAACTGAAGACGGGCGCTTGCTGAAAGTGATCTAAACTAAGCAGCGGCGCCGGCCTATAAAAGTCATTGCGTTTTTCACGAATACGGAGATAGCAGAGCCGACGTTCTCCAGGACGCGGTTAGAGGCGACGATGCACGTTTGCTTCTCGATGCAGCAAAGATCTGATTAAAACGGGATTGACGGGCGCATTTCACAATTCGCGCTCCCGTTTCTCTCGTTCGCCTCCGCAAACTGACGAATAATATCGTCTGCTAGTTCGTCAGCCGTAATGCCGGGGCATAGATCGTGCGAACGATTTTCGACTCCCTCTGCATTTTACTTTTCTTAATTTCGCTAAAACGGTCGGCGACCGCAGAGTGAACGCGTTAGCTCATGTGTGTGACCGGGCGTTCTTGCTTGACGTCATCGACGAACACATCGACCTTTTCGTTGAGGAATGCGACGAGGCCGGCAATCGGAAGCAACTGGCGCGTCGGGAACGCGTACGACCACGCTAGGTCCGCGTGCGTTTTCGAATCGACGCTAATCGACCAGTAAGCCGTCGTGCGACCTTTATACGGACATTCGGTGCGCGTTTCGCTTGCGACGAGATGCTCGAACTTCACGTCACCGCGATCCACATAATAGCGCGTCGGCAAACCCGTTTCGAATACGAGCACGGGCGCCGGCGACTCGGCAAGAACGATACCCTCGAACTCGATGCGAACGCGGCGCCTCGAGCGGAGGGCATCGACGCGCGAGTACGGGTTGCGCGGGTGCACGAAAACTTCTTCTTCTTCTTCGAACCACTGGTCGAGCGACTTCCAATCGAATCGTACCGTACCCGCGACGCCTTCGAGCGCCGAATCGAGAACGAAACGAGCCGCATGCTCGCGTAGCAAACTTCCGACGCGCAAATCGTGCCCTCGAACGTTGCCTTGCGGCGTCCGATGCGGTTTGCCTCGAGCCCTCAAGAGGCTCGTGTCGACATCTTGCTGCGGAACGTAATACTGCGGATACGGTGGCCATTCCCAAACGTAGAGCGCACTCTGCGAATCGAAGATGGTTCGGCCGCCGGCGAATCCACGAATACGGCGAGGTACCGGTGCGACATGGTTCTCGGGTACGACCGGCCGCGGATAGAAGCCCATAACTTTCGGTTCTCCGTCTCGCTGCAGTGCCTTGCGATCGAAGCGACGGCTCGCGGCAAGGCTCGCGCGTCAGCTGCCGTCGGGCCACCCGCCGCGGGGCGCGCAATTCGGCGACCGTCGCCGAACCGTATCGGTCCGTCCAGCGCGCCTCGATCGCACCGATCAGTAACTCCCAAAATGCGTCGCGTAAGGCGTCCGAGTCTTGTCGCACCGAACCTACCGCGGTCGTCGACTTCGATCTAACGCGAACGCTGCATCCCCGCCAGATTCGTCGGCGTGCGCGCGCAGCGCAAGAGCTGGTCCGGCACGATCGACTCTTCCGCCCCAACGTAACGTAGGCAGTTGTACCACATGACGAGCGACATGAGGAACGGCCGCGCGTCGATGCGCCCGAGCAGTTGGCGCTCCGCTAATCCTGCTTCGCCTCGTCTCATCGCCACGGTTTCATCAGCTCACGAATTAATACGCCGGACATTAGAAGAAGTTCGAGATCGTTTCCAATCGCAAGCCTCCAAGCACGGTTCGCCTATTAAACGGCCACAGGTTATCATCGCGGCATCAACGAAGCGCGCTTAACCCGAGCGCTATTGCTACAATAGCGCTATTCATTAACGCTCTTTGCTATTTATTAGCTTACCCGAACAGCGGGTTACTTCTTAAGACGTATTTGGAGGCGCATGCGGAACATCTCACGCGCGACGGCGCTCGTTATTGGTTTGGCGTTCTCTCTGACCGCATGCGGCGGTCATAGTGTCTCGCCGTTACCGAGCACGGTATCGGAATCGTCCGAACAGGGCGGTAATGGGGCAAGTGTCGCCGGTGTCGCGGGCCTCACATCAACGTCGCGTGCGATTACGACCGGCGCTCCGCTGGTGTCGATTCCGCGAACGTTCGGTGCCCTCGCGTACGTCGATGCCGGCCGGCGCGCGCCGAACGCTCTCGTGAGCGTCTCGATCACGTTAAAGTATAACCGTCAAGCCGAACTCGACCAATTCGTCGCGGCCGCGAACAATCCGTACGCCGGGCCACATCGCTCCTTTCTTTCGCCTGCGCAATTCAACGCGACGTACGCTCCGACCGAACAACAAGAGGCGAGCGTCGTACGCGCGCTTCAGCTCGGTGGTTTCACGATTACGAAGCGCTATCCGAATCGCACGATCGTCGACGCCAAAGCGCCGACGTCGGCGGTCGAGCGCTTCTTTTCAACCGAGATGCACAACGTGCAGCAAGGAAAATACGGACAACGTTTTGCGAATCTCAAACCCGCGACGGTACCCGCCGCCATTGCGCCGTTCGTACGCGATGCGTCGCTGAGCAATCTCGTTGTGGCACGGACGAAAGTAGACCAGGATAGCGGGGCGGCCACGCGTACGCTGCCGACGCCGCAGTTCGATGCGGTCGGCCGCGAACGTATCGCACTATCGAACGCCGCAGCTCCGCTCGATTCGACGGGCGCCCTCGTCAACGGTAATTTCGCAACCGGTTCCTTGAGTCCGGGCTGGATTAACGAAAGTTCCACGAGCGCGAACGACGTCTCGGTTACGACAGCGAAGGCCTATCAGGACAGCTATTCCGCGTTCATGGGCAAACTGGCATCGCCTGAGGTGAACGGTTGGGCATCCATCGCTCAATCGGTCAAGGTACCGGCGAACGGCGTGCTCAGTTTCTGGGTGTATCAGGGTTCCAACGAAGGGACGCTCGGCTACGGCACGACGTACGCCTATCAGGCCGGCTATCTGCTCGATTCGAACGGAAACATTCTCACGACGTTTTACAAGACGGTCAACAATACGAACGGCTGGGTAAATCACACGGTTAACCTCGCTGCGTATGCCGGACAGACCGATTACATTTACTTCGGATGTTACGGCGACGGTTACAGTCGGACGTACACATATCAGTACGTCGACGATGTCGCATGGACGGGCACGAGCACGCCGACCCCGGCACCGACCGCAACTGCGACGGCCAAGCCGACGGCAACGCCGACGGGGAGCCCGACCTCGACTCCGACTCCGAAACCTACGGCGACGCCCACGGCGAAGCCGACCGCGACCCCGGCCCCGACCGCAACGCCGACTGCAGCGCCCACCGGCCTCTCTTGCAACGGCGCGGCTCCGCTGAACGGCCCGCTCAGCAATTCGAGCGGAACCCTCGCTACGGGTATCGCCAAGCCGTTCGATTTCCCGGTGCAACACGGATGCAACGGCGCCGGCTACACGGCGGCGATCGCGATCGACGATCCCGTCAACACGAGCTATCTCGCGAAGTATCTCGCCGCTGCGTCGGTCACAGAAACCGGAACGGTAACGAACGAAGCCGTCGACGGCGGCGGTAGCGGCGACGAACCCGAAACGGATCTCGACGTTCAAACGATCGCGGGTCTCGCGCCGGGCGCCAACATCATCGTTTACGATATGGGTTCGCTCACCGACCAAGCGATCGAAGATACGTACAACCAAGTCCTCACCGACGGCAAAGCATCGGCCGTGAACTCGTCGTTCGGCGGCTGCGAATCGAGCGATACGGCGTTCGAAGACTCGACGAATTCGATTGCAGAGCAAGGCGCAGCCGAAGGTGTCGAATTCTCGGCTTCCTCCGGTGACACGGGAAGCGACGAATGCGGCAACAGCAATACGAAGGGCGTAAGCGCCCCGGCCGGCGACCCGTACTTCACCTCGATCGGCGGCGTCAATTTCACCTACACCACGGCCGGCGTGCTTCAAACGATCACTGCGGGCAGCTCGTCGTGCAGCGGCGGTGTCGGCGGCACGTGCTACGGTGGCGGCGGCGTCTCCACGGTCGTCCCGCTCCCGAGTTGGCAGAGCGGCATTGCGGGCGTGATCACCTCGGGGCGAAATCAGCCGGACATTTCACTACCGTTCGATCCGGTCGCCGTCTATACGGGTGGAGCGTTCGCGCAATACCTCGGCACCTCGTGGTCTTCACCCGCATCCGTCGCGCTCTTCATCGAAGCCGACGAACTGCACGGCTCGAAACTCGGATGGCTGAACCCGACGTTGTACAGCCTCTTTAAATCGACCGGCTATTCCAGCTACTACACGCCGTGCACGTCGGGCAACAACGTCGCCTACACGTGTAACGCATCGCAATACAATCAGGCTGCCGGCATCGGAGCGCCGAAAGGCTGGGCGCTAGCGAACGCCTTGTAAGTGCTCGTGCCGCGCGGAACGCGGCCGACATCGGATGTCGCCTTAACGTGCTTAAGGCGACATCCGGCGTTCACGCACAACGTGCGCAAAAGCAAACAATTTGCTTAAGCACCGCTGCTTCATTAACACGGCAGGCTTAAGCGCTCGAAATGCTCGAACCACTGCGAATTAAGTAGCGGCTGTCTTGAGCATTCGCTCGAATTTAACTTCGATGCAGCGTTCTGCAACGACGTCGAGACCCGCCGAATCCGCAATGCCGGCTAGCGCCCTAACGCGTGCGCAACTTTGAGCCCGCTTCGCTGCCACTTAGCAAGGGAGCGGTACGTCTCACACGTCATCACCGTTAGCCTGGGCGGTGCATCGACCGTTCCTGCGACTCGGCAAGCGCCCGATTCGTTAATCGAGGCGGCCGACGTCGCGCTGTATCGAGCGAAGCATGCCGGCAAGAATCGCGTGATGATGCGGGATTAGGTCCGAAGGTTCCGCTTCGGATCGGTGCTCGGCCGGCTTTTCCAGATCCCTTCTTAAAAAGCGGCAGCGTCTACATCGACTTCGCCGATCGCTACGCCGCGATATTCGCGCGCTATCACGCCTCCCGGCCCGCGGCACGTCAACTGAGCGGCCGGACTCGCTTCGACCGCAACGGTCACGACGACGATGCCGCGCGGCGTAACGACTTCTGCCAGTGCGAGGGCCGCATCGACTCGCTGCACCGAGCGCACCGTTAGCGCATCGCGCGCCACGATCCCGAGTTTTTCGTGCGCGTAGATTAGCGCGGCTTGAGCGATCGGCGATAGTCCGATACGTCCACGCATCAGCGCCGGCACGACGTCGCCCGCATCGACGCGGTCCGCCAAGGCGGGCGCAACGGCCGGCGGCACCCGTCCATACAACTCACCTGTCGGCAAGACCAAGAGGTTCGCAGCGAAGCGGTCGCCGCCTAAGTGCGTGGTTTCCCAAACGCGGCCGGGACGCGCGCGTTCCAACGCCTGAGCGACGGGTCGGCCGCGCAAGGCACAGCATGCATCGTGGCGGCCGTGCGCACACACCAAATACAACGGGGCGACGTCGAGCTCGACCGGAGGCCGGCGCGGCCACCCTGTCGCGAGTTCCGTGGCGATCTCCGCAAGATCGTCCGTTCGCCACCAAGTGATCGACGCGGCTCGAGCGGCAGTATCCGCAATCCCAATGAGGTAGCCACCGGCAGGCATACCGACTTCGTGTTTGCCCGGGCGGCGAATCGCCTGAAGACGCATGCCCGCGTCGGCAGCGGCGCGATCGATTTTCCGAGCGACCTCGGGATCGCAGCGGCTCTCGAGCAAGCCACGCGGACCCCATGGCCCCGGTTGATGCACGAGCAGAACGCGCGTCTGTGGCGGGGCCGTACCGAGCATGGAGTCGCCACGTGTCTCGGCATGCACCGAACAACGAAACGCAGGAGATGCGATCAGACGACGACTCCCCGAACGAACATCACGCCGGCACGACGATTCCGTCGCGTAACAACTGAGAAAGCAGCCTCAAACCTTCGCCGACATCGAGCCCCGGAAGATCGTCGGCGCTCACGGCGATTCCCGATGTTGCGACGCGCGCGGCTTGTAAAACCGTGTCATCCAAGCGAACTTCTTTGTCGGGCAGTTCGATTACCGTATGCCGGCCGTCGATTCGCAGCGTTAGCCGAAGACCCGGCCGCAGACGCACCCGGTCTTCCGGACCGAACGTCGTCGCCGCCGCCAGTTGTTCGAGCGGACGCAGCGGAGCCGGCCGCGTCGTCGCAGCGAGATGCCGGCCGATACCACGCGCAACGGCTGCCCGATCGAGCCGGTCGATCGCGGCGCGCAGGGCCGCAACCGTCGCCTCGAGTTCTGCATCGAGCACGGCTGGGTCCGACAGATCGACCCCTAGCGGCAGCGACCGGCGCAAATCGACGTCGCCAGTGAGTTCGACGAGCACTTGATCCACGAGCGTCTGACGCGTAACGGGATGGACGCCGACCGTGAGGTGGCCCGAAATTTCACCGAGCGAAGTCGCCGAGTGAAGATACCCGCGCGGCAAATACAACGTATCGCCACATTCGAGCACGACGTCGATAAGCGGCGTCTCCGCGGCGCGAGCGGCGACGGCTGCTTTGCGCGCGTACCATGGTTGGTCGCGAAGCGGTGACGTGCAAACGGGTTCGTGTATCCGCCAATGTTTGCGCCCGGCGAACTGGAGCACGAAAACGTCATGCACGTCGTAATGTGGAGAGAAACCCTTATTCTGCGGTGGCGTCACGTATGCGTTGACTTGCACCGGGTGTCCCAGCTGCGACGACAAAGCGCCCGCGAATTTCTGGATCGGCGGCCACATCCGATGCAGTCCCTGTAGTACGAGCGTCGCGCCGGTGGCGAATTCCGCAAGCACCTTGTCGTCGGCAACCTGATCGCCGATCTCCGCTCCCGCGCCACCGCCTCGCGTAAAGCGGGCCGTCGGCAACACGTCGCCGTCCCGACTCATGCGCACGAACGGTGTCCGCAGTCCGCGCTGCGATAGAAGTTCATCGATTGCGGTGAGTGACAGCAGATCGGAGAATCCGCCTGCAGGTAATTCTGCCGCCCTGCGAAGCAACGGCGCAACACCCCAATACGATGCGGCGAACTCGCCGAGCGATAGGCCTGTCGCGCGGAAAAACGGATCGTCGATTAGACGCTGCGCACTCCCGACCCATGGGCCGGGAGTGACTGCTTCACCGTTACGCGAGCTGCTCAGGCCCCGCCATCCGCACCGCCGTCGCCGCCGGAAGCTCCACCATCGGCACCACCGTCGGCTCCGCCATCAGCGCCGCCGTCGTGAACGCCCGGCTTTCCCGAAGCGCCGCCGTCGGCTGGACCTTCGGCCCCACCATCGGCTCCGCCGTCGGCTCCGCCGTCCTGTACGCCCGGCTTTCCCGAAGCGCCGCCATCCGCCGGACCTTCAGATCCGACGCCGGTGATATCGTCATCAAGCATATCCTACTCCTCAATTGCAATTTGGCTCGAATGTTTGAGATTCGCTAGCCCGACATCGGATGCCCAGCTTGGCCGGCGGCAAAACAGGCTCGTGCCGTTCGAAGTCTCAAGCTCTCTCGGCCGAGGTCTAAAACGAAAACAGCGCGTGGCCGAGAATTACACCAGCAACTTCGTGGAGGTCGTTGATGGAACGTTCGATGTCCCGGCAACATAAAAAAGCGCTGGCATTCCGCCAACTGCACGAGCGTCAGGGGGCGTTCGTCATACCGA
This sequence comes from uncultured bacterium, assembly GCA_964244215.1. GTDB lineage: Bacteria > Vulcanimicrobiota > Vulcanimicrobiia > Vulcanimicrobiales > Vulcanimicrobiaceae > CAXTIY01. The sequence continues at coordinate 890 of CAXTIY010000053.1, read as the reverse complement.
ATCCTTGGGATGCGGGCTCTGCGCGATTGCTCGCGTATCAAGGTTTTGAGGCGCTGGCGACCACGAGCGCCGGCTACGCATTCTCCGTCGGCAAAACGGACTACGCGATCGAGCGTGACGAGATGATGACGCACGTTGCCGCCGTCGTCGCGGCTACGGATTTGCCGGTAAGCGGCGATCTCGGAAACGGCTTCGGACACGAACCGCAAGACGTCGCGCAGTGCATTCGCCTCGCCGCCGAAGCCGGGCTCGTCGGCGCTTCCATCGAGGACGCGACACTCGATCCCAAAGCTCCGATTTACTCGCACGCACACGCCGTAGAGCGCATACGCGCCGCGGTCGAAGCCGCGCGAGCGCTTCCTTTTCCCTTCATGCTGACCGCGCGCGCCGAAAACTATTTATGGGGACGGCCCGACCTCGATGATACGGTGCATCGATTGCGGGCCTATCAAAATGCCGGCGCGAACGTGCTGTACGCTCCCGGCCTGACGACTGCGAGGGAGATCTCCGTCGTGGTCTCCGCACTAGAGCGCCCACTAAACGTCTTAGCCGCTATCTCCGGCTTCACGCTTAGCGTGCAGCAGCTGTCTTCCATCGGCGTGAAACGGGTTAGTCTCGGAAGTGCCCTCGCTCGCACCGCGCTTTCTGCGGTGCTCGAAGCGGGACGAGAGGTTCGCGAAGCCGGAACGTTCACGTTTGCACATCGAGTTGCGAGCTTTCGCCAAATAAGCTCTATATTCAAGTAACGGTCCCTATCCGCTAAAACGACGAGTAAGCGCACCGGTGTTAAGTATGCGCCGCGATATACTCTTTCGGATCTTTATCGACCGCCTCGACGCCTAGCACGTGATCGGCTTCAAACGCAGCGAAACGCACGGCTAGATCGTGCC
>CAXTIY010000052.1:11415-13473 GCA_964244215.1 uncultured bacterium | reverse complement strand
CGCAATCGCGCTTCGAGCCTCATCTATTCGACGGAAAAATCGCTCAAGGAGATCGGCGATAAGCTCGATCAGAGTGCGAAGACCGACGTCGAAACGGCGCTTGCGGAACTGCGTCGCGTCAGCGACAACGGCACCGCAGACGAAATCAAGACGGCGACCGATACGCTACAGCAAGCATCGTTCAAACTCGCCGAGGCGCTCTATCAAAAGACCGGCGGCGCGCAAAACGGTGCGACGAACGGCGCGACCGACGGTGCCGCGCACAACGGCGCAGCGCACGACGAGGCGTCGACGCCTCCGCCGACCGACGACGTTATCGACGCCGAGTTCAAAGAAGCCAAGTAAGGCCCGTACGCCTTCACCGCCACCGCCCGAAGTCTCGGGCGGCAGGCGGCTTCTTTTGCGCTTTTATGAGGATTATTCGTGGATACTGAAGCTCAAGCCGCGGCGACCGAGGTCGAAGCGGAACGGCCGAATGGAACGGCCGAACTAACGACCGAACTCGAGGCGGCAAAAACGCTCGCAGCCGAACGCTTGCAAGAATTGGCTTACGCGCGGGCGGACATCGATAACATTCGTAAGCGCGCCGAACGCACCGCACTCGAGCGCGTTAGCTACGGCCGCCGACAATTGCTTGCCAAATTCTTACCCGTACTCGACAACTTGCAGCGTGCGCTCGCCTTCGACGATTCGCAAGCGCTCCGCGGCGGCTTACAAGCGACGCTCAAGCAATTCGAAAGCGTGCTCGTAGGCGAATCGGTCGTCGCGATCGAGACGGTCGGTAAGGCGTTCGATCCGCACGTTGCCGAAGCCATCGCGACGCGCGAAACGAGCGAATACGAAGACGACGTCGTTATCGAAGAAGTGCAGCCGGGTTACCGTCTCGGCGAAGATCTGCTGCGCCCCGCCATGGTAATCGTCGCCAAGCACGTCGCGTAAATTGCGGTGAATTACAAAGACTACTACGAGGTTCTCGGCGTCCCGAAAAACGCCGCCGAGAAAGACATCAAATCCGCCTATCGCCGGCTCGCGAAGAAATTCCACCCCGACGCGAATCCGACCAACGCCAAAGAGGCCGAAGAGAAGTTTAAAAGCATCTCCGAGGCCTACGAGGTTTTGCACGACGCGGACAAACGTAAAAAGTACGACGCGCTCGGCAGCGATTGGGAGCGCGCGTCGCAGCACGCCGAAGCGCAGCGGCGTTACCGTTCGGCGCAAGCGGCGCGCGACGGCGCGGCGCAAGGCGGTAATGGTGCGAACAGCAGCGACTTCGGTGGCTTCTCGCAAAACAATGCGGGCGGCGGGCCGAGCGGTTTCTCCGATTTCTTCGACGCCTTTTTCTCGGGGATCGGCCGCGGTGGCGCGGGCGGCGCGGGCGGGCCCGGCCGCCAACAGAGCGCGTCGGCCGCCGAGCGCGGCGGCGATCTCGAAACGACGATCGACCTCTCGCTCGGAGAGGCATTTGCGGGCGGCTCGAAAGCGATCAGCCTGCAGATCGAGGACAACTGTCCGCGCTGCGGCGGCAGCGGCGTCCTCAACAATCAAATCTGTCCGCTGTGCCTGGGCACGGGGCGCCAGCTGCAAACCAAACGACTGGACGTAACGATCCCGCGCGGAATTCGCGACGGCCAACGCATCCGGCTCGCGGGCCAAGGCAGTCGAGGCATAAGCGGCGGCCAGAGCGGCGATCTGTTCTTGTCCGCGCAGATCGCAACGGACAAGACGTTCGAACGCAAAGGCGACGATCTCTACGTCGATCTGCCGGTCGACGTCTACGGTCTGGTCCTCGGCACGGACGTCCGCGTGCCGACGATGAGCGGCGACGTAACCGTCACGATAAAGCCCGGCACGCAGAGCAACAAGATGCTGCGCCTCGCGGGCAAGGGAATGCCGAAAATAAAAGCCGGCGGCTTCGGCGACGAATACGTGCGGCTCGTCGGGCTCTTACCGACCAATCTCAGCGAACGCGAACGCGAACTTTTCGGAGAACTCGCGGCGCTGCGCGACGGGGCGAGCGTCGGGTAGGCGGCGCTCTCCCGATCTAAGCACGATGGATGC
>CAXTIY010000052.1:0-11315 GCA_964244215.1 uncultured bacterium | reverse complement strand
GCGCTCAAGGCAACTTCTGGTAAGCGAGCGCGGTCGAAGGGGTGATGCTAGGCGGCCCCCCGACCCACTTGATGTATTCGAGTATGTTCAGTTCCGAAAAGCCGAGCGTTACGCGCGCGGTGAATTGGCGTCGGCTGGGCGCGCTTTTCCTACCCTATTGGCGCAAAGAGGCCGCGGTGCTCGTATGCATCGTACTCGGCGCCGCGCTCGGCCTCGCTCCACCCCTGTTCACGAAGCACCTCATCGACGTTTCTCTCGCGCGACACGACGTTCGCGGGGTGTGGTTCGACGTCGGCGCGATGGTGCTCGCGGCCACGATCGCGGCAATCGTCGGCGTGTATCAGGGTTATCTCAATTCGCTCGTCGGCGAAGGCATCATGCGCGACATCCGAACGAGCCTCGTTTCACACTTACATCGCTTGCCGATCGCGTTCTTCACGAATACGAAGACGGGCGAGATCATGAATCGCGTCTCGAGCGACGTCGATAACGTCGATAACGTCGTTACCGGAACGCTCGTCACCATCGTTACGAACGTCGCGACCATCGCGACCACGATCGTGACGATGTTTATTTTGGATTGGCGTTTATCGCTCTTGGCGCTCGCCGTCGTGCCGATCATGATTTTGCCGCTATCACCCGTCGGCCGGCGCATGTATCGAGTGCGCAAACTTACGAGAGAGAAGCGCGACGAGATCGAGTCGATCACGCAAGAGACGCTATCGATCAGCGGCATCACGCTCATCAAATCGTTCGTGCGTGAAGCGTTCGAAGCGAAGCGCTTCTTCACCACGTCGACCGAACTCATGACGCTCGAGATTCGGCTCGCGATGGTCGGGCGCTGGTTCATCGCGGCGATCGCCGCGATGATCGTGATCGGCCCCGCAATCGTTTGGCTCGGCGGCGGCTATTTACTCATCTTTAGCGGCCTTACCATCGGTACGATCGTCGCCTTCGTCGCGTTGCTCGGCCGGCTTTACGGGCCCGCGTCCGCCCTTGCGGGCGTGCAGGTTCAGATCGTGAGCGCCCTCGCCGTCTTCGAACGTATCTTCGAATATCTCGACATGCCGCCCGAACCGAGCGGCACGCAGACGCTCGGAGCCGTCACGGGCGAAATACGTTACGAAGACGTTCACTTCGATTACGTCGCCGACCGCAAAGCGCTCCGCGGCGTCGATCTGCGCATTCCGCCCGGCGCCGTCGCCGCGTTCGTCGGGCCTTCGGGCGCCGGCAAAACGACGATCACGCAACTGTTGCCGCGCTTCTACGACCCGCAATCGGGCCGCATCACGATCGATGGTGTCGACGTTCGCGACGTCGAGCTTTCGTCGCTACGCTCGCATATCGGCATCGTGACTCAGGAGACGTATCTCTTCCACGATACGATCGAACGGAATCTGCGCTACGGCAACGATACGGCGACCATGGCCGACGTCGAAGCGGCCGCACGCGCGGCGAACATTCACGACTTCATCGCGTCTTTGCCCGAAGGTTACGCGACGATCGTGGGAGAGCGCGGCCATAAACTTTCCGGCGGCGAACGTCAGCGGCTCGCGATCGCGCGCGTGCTACTGAAAGATCCGCGCATCCTCATTCTGGACGAAGCGACGAGCGCACTCGATTCCGAAAACGAAGCGCTCATTCAAGCCGCCTTCGATAAAGTAATGCGCGGCCGAACGAGCCTCGTCATCGCGCACCGGCTCTCCACGATCTTGTCGGCCGACGTCATTTTCGTGGTCGAAGGCGGACGCGTCGTCGAACGTGGCACGCATAGAGAACTACTCGCGCGCGGAGAAACGTACGCGCGTCTGTATCGCACGCAGTTCGAACGCGGTCACGTCGAGCTGTCCTTCCAACCGGCGCTCTGACCCGCCTTAAGCACAGCGACGTTCGTGGGCGAATTGCGAGTCGACGGCCTCACGAAGCGTTTCGGAGCGAAGACGGCGCTTGCGGGCTTGAGCTTCGACCTCGGCCGGGGCGAAGTACTCGGACTACTCGGGCCCAACGGCGCGGGTAAGACGACGGCGTTTCTCTGTTTGTGCGGATTGCTGCGCCCCGACGCCGGTACGATTGCGTACGGCGGCGAGCGGCTCGGCGGCGAACGGGGACGCACGATCGCGCTCATTGCGGAAACGCCGGAAGTCTACCCCATGCTTACCGTTTGGGAGCATCTGGCTTTCGTCGCGGCGAGTATGCGGCTCGCTCCCGGCTGGGAGGCGCGCGCGCGAGAGTTACTCGAACGCTTCGGGCTCGGGCGGGAGCGCGATACCCTGGGACAAGCCCTTTCCAAAGGCATGCGGCAGAAGACCTTAATCGCGGCGACCGTCATCGCCGGAACGCCCGTACTCCTCTTCGACGAACCGATGATCGGGCTAGACCCGCTCGGTCAACGCGAATTGCGTTCGCTCATCGAAACGCTCGCGGCGCAAGGTACGTCGATCGTGATGAGCACCCATCTCATCGAATCCGCCGAAGCGCTGTGCGAGCGCGTGATCATCATGAAAAACGGTGTGGCGATAGCCGCAGGCACGACCGCCGAGATTCGCGCGCGCGGCGGCTCGGACCGGCGCCTCGAAGACGTGTTTCTCGAAATCACCGCGTAATGCGCGGACTCGTCTATCTCGAATGGTGCTACGCCCGCAATAATTTCAACGCCGTTCGGCGGTCGCCCGCGCGGCTCGTCTTGTGGACGTTATATGTCGTGGCGCTCGTCGGCTTGAGCGTGGGACGCTTCGCTCATGGCCGGCCGCCGCAGGCGGCCGGCATCGGCGTCCCGCACGGCGCCGCGATCGGGATCGCGGGCGGATTCTTCGTTTTGACCGGTATCTCGATTCTGCTCGGCGCCGCCGGGCGATTCGCCGCGTTTCGCAGCGCCGCCGAAGCCGTACTGATGTTGAATGCCGGTTTGCGCCCGCTCACGATCGCGATCTGGTTACAACTGCGCCAGAGCGTGGCCGGCTTTCGTTCCCTCGGCGCGTTTTCGTATACGTTTCTCATCTTCGCGCCGGTGAACGCCGGCTTCTTCGGCACCGCACGCGCTTTTCTCGCGACGATCGTCATTCTCGCTATTCCGCAGACGGCAGCGTTGCCGGCGTTTCTTTTAGCGCGCGGACGTGGAAAGCTGCCCGCGTTCTTCGTGGGCTCGCTCTTCGCCGCGACCGGTTTCATCTACGCGCTCGCCGGGCTCTCGGGCGCCCACGTGTTCGATCCGCTGCTGCGCGCGACGCATGTCGATCTCGCGCTTCTCGTGAAGGCCGCGCTGCTGGCGCAGCCCGTCGCGTTCATCGTGCCCTCACTGCTGCTCGCGTGCTTCGTCGGCATCGTCGCGACGCGCGGCAACGACGCCATTCCCGAAATTTACGCGGCCTCCAACACGATGCTCGAGCGGCAGCGCGGCCGGTTCGGACGGCGCGAGACGCGCACGAAGTGGCGTAACGAAGGCGCCCGTCGCGTCCGCGTTCCCGGGGGTACGCTCGCAATCGTTTGGAAGGACTGGATCGCGTTACGGCGGTCGCCGGGCGGCCTTCGCGGCACCCTCGCAGGCTTCGCGCTTTGGATCGCTTGCGGAGTCGTCGCGGCCGTGTTGACGTCGTATTTCGACGATCGAACACCGCTCGGTGCTTTCGAGAGCGCGATCGGACTGCGTATCGTCTTTTGGACGCCGCTCGCGGCTACGAGCGGCCTCGCGGCAGATATCGCCCAGCCACTGTTTTGGCTCTCGACCGAGTCGCTGCGCACGCGCCTCGCGGCGTGGACGATGTCGCGCTCGTGGCAAGCATCTGCCTCGCTCGGCTGCGGCGCCGGCGCCGCAGCGCTCGCATCCGGTAAGCTCGCGCTCGCTTTACTTTGCGTACCGTTTGCGGCGCTCTGCGTTTACTCGTTCAAAGCGCTCGGCATCGGCATGTACGCCGTCTTTCCTAGCCCGCTCGACTCGGGCGGCCCGATGCTGCTGCTACGCCTCGCCGCGAGTATCGCATACCTCATTCCGGGCGCGGTCACTTTTGGCGTTGCCGTCTTCTTGCATCTGGGCGTACTCGGCGCGATGTCCGTCTTCGCGTTCGTTCTCGCGTTACAAGCATGGCTCGTCCTCGAACTCGTTTCAGTGCGTTTCATGGAATACGGTGCCGCACTCGCGACGATTTCGCGCGCGACCTGATACGCCAATCCAGCTCCACTTGACATGAAGTTCTCAATTATCGTCAAGATCAACTACGGCGGACAGTCAATTTCCATTCACGGAGTTTTCACACACGTCGAATACGATAGGGATAAATGGAAATGACCCTAGTTTTGAACGATATCGCCTATGCACGCAAATTCGGTGAATATCCCATTCACCCGATCCATAACGATGCCGACAATGACCGCGCGATCGCGCAACTCGAACGGCTGTCTTCCATCGAAGAGCGCTCGGCCGAAGAGAATGCGCTGACGGAAATTCTTTTGACGCTCATCGAGGCGTACGAAGCGCGCTACGTCCCAAAGCCGGTGTCACCGCTCGATACGTTACGAGAGCTTATGGCGGCACACGATTTGAAATCGAAGGACATTGCGGAACTCATCGGGAGCAAGGGCAACGCGTCTGATATCCTTCACGGTAAGCGAAAAATTAGCCGTGCTATGGCTGCGAAGTTTGCGGTGCGCTTTAATGTGCCGCACACGGTGTTTCTCTAACGCTGAGGAAAGCGCAAGAAAAGGTTCGGCATGGTAGTACACTTATGTAACCGTGATGAACACTCCGAATCTGACCCCTTCCCTCGATAGAGCGGCTCTCGTTACGGGTGCGAGCCGCGGCATTGGGAGAGCGATTGCTCTCGGCCTCGCGCGGGCCGGATTCGACCTCGTCCTGACCGATCTCGCGCGGCAGAACGATCTGCTCCTCGAGGTCGAGCACGAAGCGAAAGCGTACGGCCGGCGGACGTTCGTCACGCTCGGCGATGTCTCGCAGAAAGCCGATGTCGAACGGGTGGTTCGGGCGTCGCTCGAGACGTTCGAGCATATCGACGCCGTCGTGAACAACGCCGGTATCCTTAGCGAAGCGCTCGTGGACGATCTTACGGAAGAACAGTGGGACGCCGTGTTTGCCGTCAATGCAAAGGGCGTCTTTCTCGTCGTCGCGGCACTACTGCCCCACATGAAGGCGCGCCGCTACGGACGCATCGTCAACATCGCGTCCATCGGCGGTAAGGTCGGCAGCCCGGGGCAGGCTCACTATTCCGCGACGAAAGCCGCCGTGATGGGCTTCACGCGCGTGCTCGCACAAGAAGTCGGCCCGGACGGTATTACCGCAAACTCCATCTGTCCCGGCATCATCGTGACCGACATGGGGCGCGCGAATCTCACGAGTGAAGCGACCGTGACGATGTGGGAGGGCCGCACGGCGTTACGCCGGCTCGGCCAGCCGGAAGACGTCGTCGGCACGGCGGTATTTTTCGCATCCGACGCCTCCGCTTTCGTCACCGGGCAATCGCTCAACGTGGACGGCGGCATCGTTTTTACTTAACTGCTTAAGTTCACCACAAACTATAGCCGCCGTCGACGACGATTACCGAACCCGTCATGAAGCTCGAGGCTTCCGAAGCGAGGTAGACGACCGTCGGCCCGAGTTCTTCGGGCCGGCCCGGGCGCAGCATCGGCGTATCTTCGATCCAATAGCGATGAAATCTCGGATCGTCGATAGGCGTCATCGCCGTTGCGATGTAGCCCGGTGCGATCGCGTTAACGCGAACGTTGTGCGGTGCCCACTCCGCCGCGAGCGAGCGCGTTAAATGGTGTACGGCCGCTTTCGAGGCGTTATACGCGGGCTGGAACTGCGGCCGATTGACGATCGCGGCCGACATGGAACCGACGTTGATAATGACGCCCGCTCGCCGCTCGACCATCGTGCGGCCGACGATCTGCGAACAGTACCACAACCCGTGCACGTTGACGTCGAAGACGTCGTGCCACTCGGCGTCCGGTACGTCGAGCGCGGGCCGGTGATAGCAGACGCCCGCGTTATTCACCAAAATGTCGATCGGCCCGAGTCGCGCGGTTACGTCGCGCACGAGCGATTCGATTTGGTCGCGTTCGGTAACGTCGAGCGGCACGGCGATGGCGCTACCGCCGCTCGCCGTAATCTCCGCGGCCGCCGCGCGGCAGCCCTCGATATCGCGCGCGGCGATAACGACGTGGGCGCCCGCTTCCGCGAGCGCCTGCGCTAAGCTCGCACCGATTCCGGTACGGCCGCCGGTGACGACGGCGACCTTACCCGTGAGCTTGAAGCTATCGAAGAGTGCCAACGCTATTCTCGAGCGGCCGCCGTCTACGCGCGGCCGTGCGAGACACGCGATTGCCGCGCGAGCGAATCGACGATGACGGCGATCGCGAGCACCGCACCGGTGATCATGTAACGCAGCGACGACGGTAAGTCGAGCAGCGTCAGGCCGCTCGAAATCGACTCGATGACGATGATGCCCAGAAGCGCCGAGAAGGCGCTGCCACGGCCGCCGAAGAGGCTCGTGCCGCCGATGACCGCCGCCGCGATCGCATTGAGATTGACGTCGCCCGTGCCCGCCTGTTGGCTCGCCGACGCGAGACGCGCGGCTGCGAGCACGCCGCCGAGCGCGGCGAGTACGGAACACAGAATAAACGCACTCGTGTAAATGACCTTGACGTTGATGCCGGCGCGACGAGCCGCCTCGCGATTGCCGCCGACGGCCGTCATCGAGCGGCCCCACTGCGTGCGCGTTAACGCGTAATTGAGGATGACGACGAGGGCCACGAACAGGCCGAACATCCACGGCACGCCGCGGTCCGTATTGAGGTATGCGACGACGAGTTCGAGCGCTATCGTAATAATAACCGCGCGCACGACCAAGCTTCCGAGCGACGTCGAAGAGAGTGCGGCGGCGCGCCGACGAGCCGCCGTGCTGTAACCCGAGGCGAAGAGCGCGATTCCCGCGAGCGCCACGATCGCGTAAGCGACGAGCTTCGGCATAAAGTAAAGCTGTCCGAAGCTCACGAGCGGCGAGCCGTAAGGAAGATTGACGGACCCGCCCTGACCGAGAATGTAGAGTTGCAGCCCGAGTATCGCGAGCAATCCGGAAAGCGTCGCAACGAAGCTCGGCATGCCGAAGCGATTGAACAAGAGCGCGTATATGCCGCCGATGAGCGCACCCGCCACGAGCGCAGCGAGCACGGCCACGAGCACGGGCCACCCTGCATTCACCCACAGCACGCCGACCACGGCCGACGCAAAGCCGCTCACGGAGCCAACGGAGAGATCGATCTCGCCGACCATCAGTACGCACACGATGCCGAGCGAGATCACGCCGACCGTCGAACAATCGAAGAGCAAGTTGACCAGATTATTGCTCGAGAGAAATACCGAATTGAGGCTTTGGAAAACGGTCCAGATGATGGCCAGGCCGACGATAACCGGCAGCGGTCCGAGGTCGCCCGAGCGGATTCGGTCGAGGAATCGCTTGAGCTCGCCTGCGATGCCGCCCTCCATCTTGAGGCGCTCGTCGCTGCGGTCGAGCAACGTTTTTACCGGCACGGGGGCTTCGACTTCTTTAAGGTCGCTCATGACTGCTCTCCCGTAGCGAGTTCGGCCTCGGCTTGGCGCCGGGTGGAACGGCGCGACACCGAATTATCGGAAGCTCCGGTAATCGCGCTAATCAGTTCTTCGTTGGATGTGTCGGGATAAAAGACGCCGTTGTTTTTCCCGAGGCGAAGAACGACGATCCGGTCCGCGACGGCGCGGACGTCTTCCATGTTGTGGCTGATCATGATCACGCCGAGGCCTTTATCCCGAACGCGCTCGATGAGGTTGAGGACTTCGGCCGTCTGCGCGACGCCGAGCGCCGCGGTCGGTTCGTCGAGAAGGATGACCTTGGGATTGAGAAGCAGCGAGCGGGCGATTGCGACCGTCTGGCGCTGGCCGCCCGAAAGCGAGGCGACCGGAATGCGAACGCTCGGGATGCGGGCCGATAACTCGCGCAGCAATTGCCACGCCCGAGTCTCCATCGCGACCTCGTCCATACCGAACGGACCGATCTCTTGACCGAGGAAAATGTTCGCGACGACGTCCAAATTTTCGCATAGCGCGAGATCTTGGAAGACGGTCGCGATGCCGAGTGCGAGCGACGCGCTCGGGTCGGCCGCGGTGACGGCCTTGCCCTGAAACTCCATCGTGCCTTCGCTCGGCTGATGAACGCCGGCGAGGACCTTCACCAAGGTCGACTTGCCCGCGCCGTTATCCCCGACGAGGGCCACGACCTCACCGGCGCTCACTTCGAGATCGATATCGGTGAGAGCCGACACCGCACCGAAGTGCTTCGATATTCCGCGCAAGCGAAGGACCAGCTCTCCCGCGGGCGCCGGTCGCTGCAACGTGTCTGTCATACTGCCAGCCTCTTATTTAGTGCGGCGCCACGCCTTAAAAACGGAGCGCCGGCCACCGCAGTTAGCCTGCGTGGCCGGACGCTCGGAGATCGAGATGGGCTTGGGAGCTCGGGTTAGGAAGCGATGCCGAGCTTCGTGCAGCCGGCTGCGTACCGGCCGGTGCAAAGCTGGGCGGGCGTCTGAATGGGCTGGCCGTTCACTTTCTTGTCGATGATGAGGGACTTTACGGTACCGGCAACGACGATGGCGGGCGTGAAGAGCTGCGTCGGCGAGCCGAACAGCGTCGTATCGGCTTTGGGCGTCTTGCCGTTCAACAAACCGTACGCGACGTTGGCAGCCGCTGCCGCCACGATTTCGCTCGGCTTGGAGATCGTGTTGTACTGATCGCCCGCGATGATGAGCTGCAAGCCCGCGATCGTCGCGTCGTTGCCCGTAACGGGCGGGACGGGATCGACGCCCGCCGCCTTAAAGGCTGCGATCGCACCACCGGCGGTACCGTCGTTCGCGGCGACGACGCCGATGATTTTCTTCGGGAAGCGCGAGATCTGCCCACTGACCCACGATTGCGCCTTGGCCGGATCCCAGCTCGGCGTATCGTATTCCGCGAGCGTCGAGTAGCCGCTGCCGGCTAGGCCCTCGTGAACGCCCTTCTTGATGAGCCCGGCTGCGGCGTCGGTCGGCGATCCGTTGACCTCGATCAGGCCGCCCGAGCTCGGCGAAACGTTCTTGGCTTTGAGCTCCTTGACAAGCGACTGCGCGATCGTCTTACCGATCTGCTCGTTGTTGAACGAGACGTAGTAGTCGACTTTGGCCGAGGGAATGGGCCGATCGTAGGCGATGACTTTCACGCCCTGGCTCTGCGCCTGTTGCACGAGCGACGCCGCGGCGGTCGAGTCGACGGGGTCGATCACGATCGCTTTCGCGCCCTGCGAGATGACCGAATTAAACTGCTGCTGCTGCTTCGAGGCGTCGGAATCGGCGTTCTGATAGAGCACCGTGCAGCCGGCGCACAGCTTCTTCATCTCCGCGACGAAACCGGGGCGGTCGTGCTGCTCGTAGCGCGTCGAACCTTCGTCCGGCATGAGGAAAGCGATCTTGGCGTTGGAGGCGTCCGCGGCGGCAAACCCGGTCGTCTCTCCGAGAAAACCCACCACGAGCGCCGCCGCGCCGAGCGCCTTGCGTACGGCTGCTGAAGTCATCTAAAATCTCCATTTCGCGTCGGTCGTCGCTGACGCCGGCGGGGCTAATGTGCGTGGCTACTTATAACGAGCGGAAAGATTTACCACGCTATCGAGATGTCCTCCGATTTCTGAAAACGTTTTCAGAGCGACTTTAGGAAGCGGTCGCCGCGACGTTCGGGCCGGGCTCTCGGTTATAGGGATTATGAATCGACCATCGCACGGATCGCGCTGCGTTATTCCCGGCAGCGAGCGCCTGCCGCTTACGGACGCCGTCGCTACGGAGAATATCGATCGAAGCGAATCGGTCGACATTACGATCGTACTGCGCGCGCGCGCTTCGAGTTCGGCGAAGACGCAAACCCTCGCCGCGCAGTCCGCCGGGGAACGCGCCTACGTCGACCGCGCGACCTTCGCCGCGCAATACGGCGCGGACGAAGCGGACATAAGCGCCGTGGATCGCTTCTTGCGCGAAGCGGGATTGCACGTTACCGGCAGCGATGCGGCGCGACGAAGCGTTTTCGCGCGCGGGACGCTAGCGACTATCGAGGCGGCCTTCGGCGCTCGCGTGAGTTCGGTCGAACACCAGGGCACGACTTTTCGCGGCCGCACGGGATCGCTCAGCGTTCCGGAGGGCCTGGACGGTATCGTCGTCGGCGTCTTCGGCATCGATAATCGGCCGCAAGCGCGCGCGCAATTTCGGCGCGTAACGGCGGCTGCGGCTACGAGCTACACGCCGCTGCAAGTCGCGCACGCCTACGATTTTCCCAAAGGCGACGGCGCCGGGCAGACCGTCGCACTCATCGAACTCGGCGGCGGTTACGTACAAAGCGATCTCGATGCGTATTTTAGCGCCCTCGGCGTGAAGTCGCCGAAAGTGACGAGCGTGTCCGTCGGCGGCGCGAGCAACGCACCGACGGGCAACCCCAACAGTGCCGACGGCGAGGTCATGCTCGATATCGAAGTCGTCGGCGCGATCGCGCCCGGCGCCCACATCGTCGTCTACTTCGCAGCCAATACGGATAAGGGTTTCCTCGACGCGGTCACGGCCGCCATTCACGATACGAAGAATGCGCCGAGCATCATCTCGATCAGCTGGGGCGGCCCCGAATCCACGTGGACGAAGCAGGCTCTGACGAGTTTCGATGCCGCCTTCGCCGACGCCGGGTTAGTCGGCGTATCGGTCTTCGTTGCAGCGGGCGATAACGGATCGAGCGACGGCGTCACGGGCGGCGCCGCCGTCGTCGATTTTCCGGCGTCGAGTCCGCACGTCACGGCCTGCGGCGGAACGCAGCTTACGTTAACCGGCTCGAAGCGTGGCAGCGAGAGCGTCTGGAACGACGGCACGAGCGGCGGCGCGACGGGCGGCGGTATCAGCGACTTCTTCGCGCTGCCCGTCTATCAAAAGACTGCGAACGTGCCGCCGTCGGCCAATGCGAACGGCCACGTCGGTCGCGGCGTACCCGACGTAGCGGGCGATGCGGATCCGGACACCGGTTACGCCACGCGCGTCGACGGCACGACCGGCGTCGTCGGCGGAACGAGCGCCGTCGCGCCGCTTTGGGCCGCGCTCACGGCACTGGGCAATCAACAGTTCGGCAAGCCGTTAGGCTTCCTCAACACCGGGCTCTATGCCAATCCCAAAGCGTTGCACGACATCACGCACGGCTCGAACGGCGCGTACGCGGCGAAGACCGGTTGGGACCCATGCACCGGGCTCGGCACGCCCGACGGCGTCAAGGTTATTAG
>CAXTIY010000051.1:0-13480 GCA_964244215.1 uncultured bacterium | reverse complement strand
GTAAACGGCGAAGTGACGAAAATCTGTAAGTATACTCAACGGTAGCTGCGCAGACCAAGCATAGCGTCTGAGTTGAAATGCCGGACTTAAAGCCGTATTGATGTTTACCGCTGGACGCTTTGCCTCAACGAAGAACTTCCGCTCGCCGGCGACTTGAAACGAGTAGTCTGGCGCAAGATGGCCAACTTCACCCTGCATAGAGTACTCGTGAAAGACATCCTTTTCGAGCTCCTGCGCTCCCTCCGCGTTGCTTACGTCCCATCCCAACGCCTCGAACAGCGGGTCAACGAACTCGCGGCGAAGCTGGGTCTCATTCAGGCGCGCGATCGAACCATCGCGATCAAGACTGGCGAAGTGCAGAACGAGTTTGCTGATCGAGCTTGGGGCACTCACTGTACTTCGCATCCAGAGTTTCCCATCAAATCTGGCTTCTGTTAGTATTGCTTTCGCCACCAATCGGCGTCGTCCTTAGCAATGCCGGCGGCTTGTTAGTGCCTTCGGTCGGAGGTTCGTGCATGCAAATGGCGCAACGAACCTTCGGATGCCGTCAACGTTTCTATTTTTCTCCTCAGAGCGCCGAGGTTAGGCATGTACGCGACCGAAGTATTTACGCCGGGCGACTATCCATCGCGAACCTATGTTACGCGTGCTGACGATAAAGCCGAACAAAGACTCAAAAACGGCCTCATGACGCCTGGCATCGTTGTTTCAGTTTCAGGCCCTTCGAAGTCAGGTAAGACGGTACTCGTTAAGAATGTTGTGACTTCGCAGCGTTTGATAGAGGTTGCCGGCGCTACGCTTACTAGCGCGTTAGACCTTTGGGACAAGATCCTTTATTGGGCCGACGTTCCTTTATCGAGAACCACCGCTGCGATAGATACTAAGACTGAGCAAGACGCTTCGGACGTGGGACTTACTGCGGGGTTTGCTGGCAGTGGGATCTCAGGAAAGAAGTCTTTGCAAGAAACTACAGCAGCGGCGTCAAGCGTCGCTGAAGAGCGCGGGCGTGGTGGACTGGAAGAAGTTGCCGAACTGTTCCGCGATAGCGATTTTGTCGTACTTATTGACGACTTTCATGCCGTCCAGCCAGAACTTCAGGGCCAGATAGCTCGACAGCTAAAGGCTGGTGCTGGCGCCGGAATAAAATTTGTTGTGGCTTCGGTCCCTTCAAGAGCGGACGATGTCGTACGAAATAATCCAGATCTTGTAGGTAGGCTGGAGAAAATCGATATACTGCCCTGGTCCGCTGAAGAGCTTGCACAAATCGCACTAATTGGCTTTCCATTAGTGAACCTTCAGATTTCAGCCGAAACCGCCTTATCTATTGCTGACGAGGCTTGCGGAGCGCCACAGTTGATGCAAAGCATTTGCCTACGAACTTGCTTCAAATTGGGTGTTTATAAATCGGGAGAAAGCCAAAATGTTTCTTTCGTTGGTGATGACCGACATCTCGTGCTTGAAGAAGTAGCGGAGAACCTGGGCTTCGCTGATATTGTGCGCCAGTTGCATGCTGGACCCAGCATCCGCGGGACCGCCCGTATTACATTTAATTTAACTGACGGTAGCACGGGCGACATCTATCGCGCTTCACTCCTTGCATTGCGGGAAAATCCGCCAAAGATCCAATATGATCTTGCCGAACTCTCTCGGCGTATTTACAGCGTGTGCAGCGTTGAGCGACCTACACAAGCTAGCGTCTCAAGCGCGATTGATCGACTCAGCCGCAGATCGAGTACGTTACGGCCCGGACAAACGCTGATAGGGTGGGCGGATCAGCTGATTACGCTTGATACGTACTTTTTGTTCTATTTACGGTCATCTCGAAGGTTGGATATTATCGGAACGCATGTTTAAGCTCAAGGGCAACGCGCGTGCTTCTCACATTGGCCTCTTTCGACAAGGCAAAACTCGTGAATGACTTTGGCTGCTTTTTCGTCTCGATATAGCGAGCGGTTTCCTAGACACTACGTCGTCCCGCGCGCAATGCTGCGCCCGAGCTTGAATAAGAGAAATCCGAAGAATAACGAGATGCCGACGACGGTCAGCAAATCGGTAAAGCCCGAGAAGCCTGCAACGGAGTTGCCGCACACGGCGACTGCCGCCGAAGAAAGCCAGAGATTGAGGCGTTCGAAGGGATTCGAGGCGAGGTGCTGGTCGTGTTGGATCGTCGCGATAATTTCGCCCGGCGACCAAGAGCTCTCGTCGATCAATTCCCGAATCGTGCCGTATTGGTCGATGATCACGGTGCGTTCGGGATGAATGAGGCCGACGCGCTCGTCGGGGAACGCCGTCACGTCGAATTGCGCTGCAAA
Source organism: uncultured bacterium (assembly GCA_964244215.1). Lineage (GTDB taxonomy): Bacteria > Vulcanimicrobiota > Vulcanimicrobiia > Vulcanimicrobiales > Vulcanimicrobiaceae > CAXTIY01. Next base: position 11,168 of record CAXTIY010000051.1, on the reverse strand, counting down.
ATCGAGCACCTTATTCGGGTCGCCCGTGGCGAGCGTCCAGCGCGAAGGATCGGTGCCGAACGCCATTCCGTAACGCGCGAGCATGCCCGGTCGATCGTACGCCGGATCGAGCGTCACCTCGACGAGGTGAACGGGCTGACCGCGCAACTTCTCTTGCAGGGTGTGAAACTTGGCCGAGATGAGCGGGCACGCACGTGCGTCCTTGCAACGCGTGTAGACGAACGCCATAACGACCATCTGGCCATGCAGCGAACTGAGTTGGAACTGGTTTCCGCGCTGGTCGACGAAGGTGGCGGCCGGCGCGAACTCACCGACGGCGACGTGATGGACGTTGCGCAAAACGCTCGACGTATCTTCGGTCGCGGCCGTCGCTTGCGCTCCCGTCACGCTCTGACTGCCGGTCGAAGCCACGGTTTCGAGCGTCCACGGCGTCTCATCGGTGTCGGCCGTCGCGGTGATGGACTCACCGATTTTCAGCTTCTTCACGGCGGAAGCGGGAAGAACCCGAAACGTTGCGATGCCGGCCGGTTTGCCGAGCAACGCATCGTGTCGAACGACGATCTCACCTTTGGCGGGTAGGGTCGCGAGAATGAGTCCACGCATCGCCGCTTCGTGAGCGGCAGCGCCGAGCGTCGTCGCGAGAAGATAGCAGACAAGCGAGCCGAGGAGGCCACCCATGCGCGCCGAAAAACGGAGAATGGCGTCGAAGGCGCGCGAGCGTGAAACGCTCCTCGTTCGCCGTTCATGGACCCGCTCCGAACGCCGCGTCGTGCTGAGCGGCCTGTTCGGAAGATTGTTGATAGCGATCGAACCGTGCATCTGTTTTGCTGTATTCGGTGCGCTCACGGCAGGCCTCATTTTTTTACCCAGGCCTCCCGGCGCGACGATGACCCGCTACGAATCGGCCGTGATCATCGCGCCGATCTTCGGGCTTGCCGCCTGCGCTTTTCTCACGTGGGCAGTGGCCGTGCTCTACGCTCCGGTTCGCGCGCTTGCTTCGACCTTTAAGCCGATCTATATCGTCGATGGCTACGTGCGCTACCGGCGGCCGGATCGTGAAAGCCAGGCCGATTCGAACGGCTATATTGCGGTGCTCGATTCGGATCGCGACACGATCGCCGAATGGCCGAGCCTCGGGCACCGGCCGCTTGCAGACAGTACGCGCGCGGCACTCATCGAGTTTAGCTATTTCGGCGGCATCCATCGCGTCGACGGACAGTCGACGGGCGTGATGCCGGAGAAAATTACGCTTGCAGGCGTCGGGATGAACCGGCGCCGCTAGTCCGCGAAACGATCTTACGAATTGAGATCGATCGTCGTCGACTTAACGGCAGGCCACGAGTGGCCGAAATTGCTATTCGAAAGAACGAGCCCGACTACGACTATAACCATGAATACGCCGATGCAGGCGGCGATAATAACGATCGGCGGGATGCCCGCGGATACGGGAATGCCGCGATCGTCTTTGACTTCATGCATCTACTGAGCTCCTAAAACGCCGACGGCGGCGAGCACAACGAGAAGGCAGCCGAAGGCCATGAGCCCGAGCAGTATTTTCGTCACCTGATTGTCCAGACCGGTCGACGACCAGTCCTTCGCGAGTTGGACCGACGTCGTTCCGCCGACGATCAGCGCTAGAACGAATGCGATGGATTTCTCGATTCCCGCTGCGCCCATTTGCCGCCCTACCAGAGATAGAAAAGAAAGAAGAGTGCGACCCAGATGACGTCGACGAAATGCCAATACAACGTTCCGGCCGTCAATCCAAAGTATTTCGAACCCGTGTAAACACCCTTATTGGCTTGGATGAAGAGCGTGATCAGATAGATCACGCCGATCGCAACGTGAATGCCGTGCAAACCCGTCAGCGTGAAGAAGCTCGCACCCATCGTGGAGCCGGACCACGTGATCGTCGCATGGCTATATTCGTAGGCCTGGCCGCCGAGAAACATGATGCCGAGGACGATCGTCGCGAGCATCCACATATTGAACGCCGCTCTGTTGAGATGCTTCCAGCTCTCCATCGCCGCGTGCATGGTGGCACCCGAACCAAAAAGCACGCACGAATTGATCGCCGCGAACGCGACGTCGAAGCGCGGCAACTGATGGCCCCCCTTCGTGATCGGCGGCCAATCGGGCACCGAATTCCGGAGGTAGAGATACGCGAAGATGAACGCCGAGAACAGCACGACGTCGGAGACGAGAAACAAGACGAAGCCGAGCAGCCGCATATCGCGCTGCTCGCGGTAAGCGGGATCGACGCTGTCGTAGCGTGCGATCACCGCCGTATGGCTCGAGTTTAGGGAACTGGCGGCCAACGATATCTCCTAAAAACGTGCCGGGCTCTGCCCGGCCTCCGAACTGTTCACTAAACGTGTGCGGGCAGCGGAGTTCCACCAGTCGCGGGCGGGTAGTTGTCGTCGGGAATAGGATCGAGGCCGATGTACGGCAGCGGCTCGCCGAAGTCGTACGGGTTTTTGAGAACGGCCGGAATGTGTTTGAAGTTGTAGTACGGCGGTGGGGAACTGATCGTCCATTCGAGCGTCCGCGCGTTCCACGGATTCGCCGGAGCGCGCTTCCCGCGCAAGAGACTCTCGGCCATGGCGTAGATCACGATGAGCGTGGAGCCCGCAAGCACGAACGATCCGATCGACGCGACGTCGTTCCAGAACTGGAACTCGGGGCGGTACTGAGCGACGCGGCGCGCCATGCCTTCGAGCCCGAGCCAATGCATCGGTAAGAACGTGACGTTGAACGCGACGAACGTCAACCAGAAGTGTATGACGCCGAGCCGGTAATTCATCAAGCGGCCCGAGATCTTCGGCCACCAGAAATACAGGCCGGAATAGATGCCGAACACCGAGCCGCCGAACAACACGTAGTGGATGTGCGCGACGACGAAGTACGTGCCGCTCGCATCGAGATCGAACGGCACGGCGCTCAAGAACACGCCCGTGATGCCGCCGAACGTAAACGTCGCGAGGAAGCCGATCGAAAAGAGCATCGCCGGGTGGAATTCGATCTTGCCGCCCCACAGCGTCGCGAGCCACGAAAAGATTTTGATGCCCGTCGGAATCGCGATGATCATCGTGAGAATCATAAAGGGCAGCTGCAACCACGGCGCCATGCCGGCGACGAACATGTGATGCGCCCACACCATGAAGCCGAGCAGGGCGATCGCGATCGACGAAAACGCGATCATCTTATAGCCGAAGATCGGCTTGCGCGCGAAGGTCGTGAACACTTCGGAGATGACCCCGAACATCGGCAGGATCATAATGTAGACGGCCGGATGCGAATAGAACCAGAACATGTGCTGCCAGAGGATCGGGCTGCCGCCGCGTCCCGGATCGTAGAACGGAACGTTGAATACGCGCTCGATAAAGAGAGCGGCGAGTGCGCCCGCGAGGGCGGTCGTCGCGATCATGTTGAGCATCGCAGTCGCGAGCGACGCCCATACGAAGAGCGGCATGCGCGTGAACGTCATGCCCGGCGCGCGCATCTTCACGATCGTTACGAGGAAGTTGATACCGGTGAGCGTCGAGCTGATGCCGATCAAGAAGATCGCGATGCACCACATGTCCGTTCCCGGCGGCCCCTGTAAAGAGATCGGCGGATATTCCGTCCAGCCGGCATCGGGTGCGCCGACGAGAAACGAGCTGAACAGAATGACCGCGGCGACCGGATACATCCAAAACGCAACGAGGTTGAGCCACGGGAACGCGACGTCGCGCGCGCCGATCATCAGCGGCATGACGTAATTTCCGAAGCCGCCCGTGACGAGCGGAATGATGACCATCCAGACCATGCCGGAACCGTGCAACGAGTACACGCCGTTGTAGGTGTCGTTCGAGATGATCGCGCCGTTAGGCACGAGCAGCTGAGCGCGAATAACTTCGGCGAGCAGACCGGAGATCAAGAAGAACAGCAGCCCGGCGACCATATACTGAACGCCGATGATCTTCGCGTCGATCGAGAAGACGTACTTTCCGATGAAGCTCTGCGGCTCGGGATGGATGTGATCGTGAGAATCGATAACGCCCGCATGCGCGGCTGCTACTGCCATAGATGCCCTTTCGCGTTCGCCCGAGCTACCAAGTTAGACAAAGGGGGCCTCCGGTTGACGACCATAACGTTCATTTCGCTTGACTGAGGCTGAGAACGTAGGCGGTGAGATTTGCGATGTCTTGATTGTTGAGGGCGTTCGCCTGGCGGTTCGGCATGACGCCGAGCGATGGGCCGTTCTTCCCTTGCGTATTATCGGGGCCTTGATAGCCATTGACCAAGATGTAGGCGATGTCGGCCGCATTGACGGCTTGCCCGGTCACCAGCTTCGCATGCGCCGGATCGCTCGCGAGCTTTCCGAGTCCGGGGCCGACGATCTTCTGTTCGAATGGGCCGACCGAATGACACGACGAGCACTTCTGCCCGAACAACTGTTGGCCGGCCGCGACTTGACCCGAAGCCAGGGGAACGGTGCCGCTAGCTTGGCCCTGCAACTTATTCTGACCCGCGAGCCAACGTCCGAAATCTTGCTGAGAATCGACGTACACCGTCGCCAGCATATTGCCGTGATTGGTACCGCAAAACTCGGTGCAGATGATGCGATACTTGCCGGTATGCTCGGGGGTGAAGCGTAGCGTCTGCACGAGGCCCGGCACCATGTCCGCCTTGATGCGCATCTCCGGCACCCAGAACGAATGGATGACGTCGGCCGCGGTAACGTGTAACGTTACCGGCGTATCGACGGGCAGATGCATCTCGTCGTAGACGGACTGCTTGAGGCGCGGATAGCGGAACTCGTACTTAAACTGGTGCCCGACCGCTTCCATCGTGAGAACGTCGCCGAGCGTATTCTGCAGATTCATCCAGATGCGGACCGAAAAGACCGCGAGAATGATGACCAAGAACGCCGGGATGAGCGTCCACCATAGTTCGAGTTTCGCATTGTCGTGAACTTGAATGCCGATCGCGTCCACGGGATCCGATTTGCGGCGGCGCCACACTACGCAGAAATAGATTAAATAGCCGAACACGTAAAAGAAAATCGCGTTGCCGACGATCGACATGAACTTGAAGAGCAGGTCGATGTCGCCCGCGGGCTGACCCATCTCCGGCACGAACGCTTCGATCGGAAACACGACGATCGCGTAAGAAACGACGATATTGAGGACCGTCAGCCCGATCGTGACCGGCCAAAAGCCGGGTCCTAAACCCGTCTTAAGCGGCGCCGTCTGCTGTGCCAAGGATGCTCCTTCTGGGACCGAAAACCGAACGAACTCTAATATTTCTTTGACTTCCGGCTTCGGCACTCCGTTGCGTGCCAATCGAAACCGACTCTTAATTCTAGCCGACGCTCACATCGGTCTACGACGACTTACGTTCTACCACGCTCACGTTGTGGCGGGTACCGCCGCGACGAAGCGGCGTACGAGAACGTCGACGTTCGTGATCGCGGTGCCCACGACGACCGCGCTCGCACCCGCTTCGAAGGCGGCGCGCACGTGACGCGGCTCGCGCGCGCCCCCCTCGCACACGACGAACGGATGCTGCTGCGCGAGCGCCGCGACGATTTCGAGCGCCGGTAGCGGGCGGCCGTGCGTCGCCGCGGTGTAACCGGCAAGCGTCGTCGCGACGATATCGGCGCCGGCTCGCGCGGCCGCTACGGCGTCGTTTTCCTCCGAGCAGTCGGCCATGGCGACGAGGTTGAGTGCACGACTCGAGGCGACCAGGTCGGCGACGCTCGCGCCGTCCGCACGGTGCCGCTGCGTCGCATCGAAGGCGACGATGCCGGCGCCGGTCGCGGCGATCTGCGCGATCTCCGCGCGGGTCGAGGTTATGTACGGTTCGAAGCCGGCGTGCCGGCATTTGATGATGCCGATGACGGGTACGTCGACCGCCGCCCGTACCGCGCGCACGCGCTCCACACCCTCGATGCGCACGCCCGCCGCGCCGTTTTGTACCGCACAACGTGCGAGTAAGGCGATCGTCTCGGGCGTATCGAGCACGGACGTCGCCTCCGCTTGCACCGAAACGATGAGCCGGCCGCGTAGCGCGTCCAAGATTGCCGCCGGCTTCACGGCTTGCAACTCGTGGAGAGTGCTTCGCCGCGCGCGAGTTTCGTTGCGAGCGAGATCGCACCGGCGAGCGGATCTCCAATCGGCCGCACGACGGCCACGTTCGGCACACGAAGCGCGAGTTGCGTTTCGAACGCGTGACGGAGGCCCTCGTTCGCGAAGACGCCGCCCGCGTAGGAGACGTGTCGTTCGAAGCCGTTCGACGGCGCGGTATCGGCCTGGGATGCGGCGAGCGCGAGCCGGCCATCGACGCAGGCGACGAGATCCGCGAGCGCGTCCGCAGCCCTTTGCCGAAGCCGCCACGTTCCGGTCGAGTGCGGCGCCGCATCGGCGAGCGCGAGTGCGGTGCCGGCAAACGCTGCGAGCGCCGGCCGCGTCAGTTCGCCGTGCGCGAAGGCATGTTGGAGCGTTCGCAGATCGGGAGCTTCGAAAAAAGCGAGGGCAGCTCGGCCGAGTTGCGATGCATCGCCTCGATCTTCATCAATCATCGCGAGAGCGATCGCTTCCCGGGCGATCCAGAGCGCGCTTCCGTGGTCTCCGAAGAAATAACCCCACCCGCCGGCCCGGACGTACGAGCCACCCGCGGTCGCATTGCCGAGAGCGACGCTACCGGTGCCGGCGAGCACGACGATGCCCGGTCGACCGCCGAGAGCGCCCGCGTGCGCGATGACCGTGTCGTGAACGAATAGTTCGACCGCGGCATGCGAAAGTACGAACGGTGCGGGCATGCCGTCGTCGTGACCCGTCAAGCCGATGACGAGCGACGCAAGCCGCGTCGTCCCTTCGAGATTCGCGGCCACAAAAGCCGCTGCGAGCGCCGCGGCGAGCGCCGCGTGTCGGCGCGCATGCGCCCCGCGCGGTTCGCCGACGAGATCCGCCGGCGGACCCGTTCCCCGGCCGACGATCGTCCCATCCAAGAGTGCGACGGCGGCCGTGGTCGACGTTTGTCCGCCGTCGATCCCCGCGACGAGTCGGCCGTTCACACTCGCTCGCGACTCGCGCCGCGCGCGTACGACTCGAACCGTCGCGGATCGCCGCCGGTCGTTCGGCTGGCGTGCTCGTGCGCGGAGGCTTCCGGTGCATCGGGATACGCACGATGAAAGTGCTCGTGGGCGATCGCGCACGTAACGAACGCGGCCGCCTGCGCGACGCCCGCCGCTAAACGCACGCGTTCGATCGCCCGCGCATTGACGCGAATCGTATCGGTCTCCACATCGTACTCGGCGAGCAGCAGCACTCCCCCGGCGCCGAAGTCGACTATTTCGACCTGCGGCCGTCGGTTAAGGGTCGCAACCTTGGGTTTCATCATCGAACGGACGCTTCGGCTTTCCGATTCAATCCGACGTCGCGGCGATAACGAGCGCGGGTTTACAGCCTGCGTCGAGTGCAACCATGAAGCCGCATGGAATGCTACTTCGACTTTTGGTTCGCCTCCCAAGTAGGATTGCAGTTTCACGACATGCCCAGGACGTCTTCCTCGTTCTCTTAGAAATTCGAAACGCGACGAAGCTCCGGCGACGCAGATTCGTGAACTGCCGCACTGATGCGACGAATGTGCGAATCGGTTTGCGGTGCGTAGTTTCTTTCGCTCGGAGAAAGCAAAGTAACGTAGTGAATCGTTCAACGTCTTACTGGAGGACGACCTATCAAAGCTTCTGCGCCGCTCCGTATTATAATTGGCGTTTATCATGGCGTATGCCGTTTGCGGCGTTGGTCGCCCAGGGACGGCCGCTCGTCGACATCTGCGATGTGAGCTACGCCCCGTCGCTCGGCTTGCTGTTGCAAATACACGAGAGCGGCATAGCACCGGCCGCCGGAACGCTAACCGTTTTGCGCGATGCGATGCGCACACCCGCGTATGCCGGCACGCTCGCAAACCTCGCCGCCCGGCCGAACCACGCTTCGAGCGTTGTCGAAGACGCGTCGTGGGACGGCGTCAAAACGGCACTCGCAGCGCGCACTCCGACGGACATCTTCTTCGCGTGCCACGGGAAGTTCGATCCGGACGACCCGCAACGCAGCCGGCTATTCGTCACGAAGAATGAGCCCGTCGCCTTCACGCGGATGTTCGCGGAACTCGATTTGCGCGGCTGCCGTTCGGTGTTCATGGGCGCTTGTGAGAGCGGCATCGGGCGCACGCTGGTTTCCGCAGAGTATATAGGATTACCGCTCGCCTTTTTTGCGGCAGGCGTACGCTATTGCATCGGAGCTCTGTGGCAAGTCAATCAGCTCTCTTCGGCGATCTTCGTGGCTGCGTTTTATGCGGCGCTGCACAGCGGACGCTCCGTTGCGAATTGCATCGGCGAAGCCGCACGAACCACGAAGGCGATGACGCGCTCCGACGTGGTTGCATGGCTGCATGCCTATCTGCCGGAGAGGGCCGCGGCGTGGGAGGGGACGCTGCGCGCAATGGACGAGCCGCCCTACGGTCATCCCTACTATTGGGCCGGCTTCTACCTCACGGGCGACGTCTAGGCGTTACGCCCGAGGCGACTGCGGGCCGCCGCAAATCGACACCGTCACTTGCGAGCGACGCGCGTAACTCCGCCGCGTCCACGTCGCGCGGGCGGATGCCGTTTCGCGCGCAGAGCGCCGCAGCGGTACCCGCGGCTTGGCCGAGCGTCATCACGGTCGGCGTCAGCCGAGTCGAGGCGTGCGCTTCGTGTGTCGTCGAGATGCAGCGCCCCGCCACGAGCAACGCATCGACGGTCGCCGGCACGAGACAACGATACGGAATCTCGTAACTCATCCCCGGCGGCAAGCGGAACGTGGTCGTCCCCGAGCCCGAGGGATTGTGAATGTCGATCGGATAGGCGCTGCGTGCGACGGCATCGTCGAAGGCGCGCGCGGTCAACACATCTTCTTGCGTCAACGTGTATACGCCGACGATGCGGCGCGATTCGCGAATACCGATTTGCGTGCCGGTCGCCGCTATTCGAGCGTTCGCGAATCCCGGCACGTCGCGCCGGAAGAAGTGCAACAGCTGCAACGCTTGCGCGCGCGCTTCGACCTCCGCACGCGTGAGGTCGTCCGGATTAAGCGGATCGACGTCCGTCACGCGCGTCATGTTTACCGTTACTTCGTCCGGATACGGTGAGATAAAGAACGAGACGAGTTCGCGCGGAACCTTCACCTCGCCGCGTTCGCGCGCGTTATTCCAAAGCTCGTAAAGTCCGGCAACCGCCGTGAGCGAAGCCGCGTCCCGTGCTTCCGGTGCGAGGCTCGAGCGCATTTGTTCGGGATTGTGGCGTACGTATGCGGCGGTGAGTGCGAGATCGACGTGGCTGAGCCGGAACATCAAGCTCGCCGGCTGCACGCGGCCGCGCGCGTCGCCCTGTTGCACGGCGACCCCGGCGGAAACGGCAACGAAGGCGTCGGCCGAGGCATCGATCGTCACCGCCGCTTCATACGTGCGCACGCCCCCGACCGTCGCGACGCGCGCGCCGCGCACCGCACCCGTCGCTTCGTCGACCAGCGCATCGAGAAAATAGCCGTGCAAGAGCAACTGCACGCCGCTCTCCGCCATCATCTCGAAAAGCAACGCCTTGTGCAATTCCGGATCGAACGGCGTAATCGTCGCGACGTAATCCGAAGCGTCCGCGATATGCCCGGGCGAGCCGCCCATCGCAACGAGCCGCTCGACGATCTCCTGCGCTATTCCGCCGACGATGCGCTCGGAACCCGAGTGGAACGTCATCCAGGGGCCGACCATCGCGGCCGTCGCCGTGCCGCCGAGAAAGCCGTACCGCTCGATTAAGAGCGTCCGCGCACCGTGCCGTGCCGCTGCGAGTGCGGCCGCGCAACCAGCGTTGCCGCCGCCGATGACGAGGACGTCGAAGCGATTTTCCAAGCACGAACGAGATTCTTACGCTTGCGGGGGATGCCTTCGCATCGCGGATAACACGGGGCCTCGTGGCGGAGGGCAAGCGCGTAATTTGGTGGGGCGGCGCGGCCGGTGCCGTCGTCGCTTGGGTCTTTTCCGGCGCCGATGTCTTCGCGCATCACGGGGCGCTCGATCCGGCGAGCGGCATCCTCATCGTCGTCGGCGCCCTGCTCGTTGCTATTCCGCGGATCGAAAATCTCCGCGCGAAAATTCCGTTGCCCGGCCGCGAAGGCGTCGAAGTGTCGATTAACGATTACGAACGCGTCGTCCAGGCGGCGGACGACGCCTCGGCGCTCGCTACGGGCGCGGGCGACACCGCCGAAGAAGCGGCCAAGCTCTACGAGAGCTGGTTGCGCGAACTCGACGCACTTTTCGACGGCCTCGAACGCGTGCCGTTCGACCGCGGTGCCTACGTGCGCGCCGTTTTCCGCTTCATCAACACGCGTCTCGAAGATATCTCGACGTGGGTCGGTGGCGAGAACGAAGAAGTGCGCGCGGCGCTATGGTGGTGGAGCGATGCCGACGGAGGCGCTCGAATCGTCGCGGCGCCGCGGATCGGCGATAACGAAACGCTCGGCTACGTGTTCCGGCCGGGCGTCGGTATCCTCGGCCGGGTCTTGGTCGACGGCGAACCCGAGAACCTACCGGATGCGTCGCTCGATATTGCGTGGCAGCGCATCGCGAAGACGGCGCCCCGTTATCGCGGGTTGCTGTGTCTGCCGATCGTCGTGCGCGGCCGCGTCGCGGGCGTCTTGACGGTCGACCGTGCGCGGGCCGAGGTGTTCACGGACGATTCCGTTCGTTTCGCTCGCCAGATCGTGGGGCTCGTCAAACTCGCGGCCCTGCACACGACCGCGCGCGGAAACGTCTTTAGCTTGCCTTTGCCACGAGACGAGGTAAGAGCGCGACCGACGCCTGATTCTCCGTAATCCGGCGGCGCAGATCGTCGAGCCGTACGGGTGCGGGCGCCGCCACGACCCCGACGCCGGCTTCCCGCGCGACTTCGCGCAGTTCGACGACGCTTGCAGTCACGGCCGCATTGCTATCCATACGCCCATGATAGGCTGCGCGAACGGCTACGTCCAGAGGGAAGCGATTCGAACCGCCATGTTTACGCAGAGCGCCGCATTGTATGACGCCGTTTACGCGGCTCGCGGTAAAGATTACGCGGCCGAGAGCGAGTCGCTCGCCAAACGCATCCGCAGCCG
>CAXTIY010000050.1:0-13616 GCA_964244215.1 uncultured bacterium | reverse complement strand
GGGAGACGATGAGCCGTTCGCAAATACGGGACATCGTCGCGTCGCACCAGCTTTCTCCCGAAGAGACACGTGCCTACCAAACGACGTACGAGGAAAAGCTTGCCCGACCGTTCGCTTCGTTCGTGTTCACTTTGATCGCGTTGCCGTTCGGTCTGCGCCCGCCGCGCGGCGGAGGCGGAACGGGAGCCAGTTTCGGCCTGGCGCTCGCGATCGCGTTCGGCTACTTCGTTATCGAAAGTACGTGTTCGGCGGTCTTCACGGGGCTGCCGGGCGGTTATGCGATCTCGGCGCTCGGTGCGTGGATAACGAACGTTCTCTTCACGGCCATCGGCTTCGTGCTCTTGCGCCGCGCCGCGCGCTACTAAAGTGGGAACGCTCGGCGGCATCGCCGTCGTCGTCGTCATCGTGCTCGTCGCGGGATTAATCGCCTACATCGGCGATCGCGTCGGGCATCAAGTCGGCCGCAAACGCATGACGCTGTTCGGTCTTCGCCCGAAGTACACATCGACGATCGTGGCGGTCGGCACGGGCATGATGATCGCGCTCGTCGTGACGCTGACGACGCTCGGCCTCTCCGGGTACGCGCGCGCGGCGTTCTTCCATCTCTCCGACATCAACAATCGCGTGAATCAATTGCAGGCACAGGCGAACGCCCTCGATGCCGTGCGCACGAACGCGATCGTGGTCAGCCGTGGCGAACCGCTTTACAATCAGTTCCTCATCATCAATCCGCAAGAGACGCCGCACGACCGCTTCGCCGCGCTGACGGCATTTTTTAACACGATCGTTTCAGCGCTCAATAAACGCTACGTCCCGATCGGCCTCAAGCCGTTTACGGGAAATGCGTCCGATCCCGAGATCGCCGCGAAACTGCACGCGGTGCTCGACGATCCGCGCACGGAAGGCTTTCTTTTACGCGGCCCCGTGTTGCTCGTCGCCGTCGCGGATCAAAATCTCATCGCGAAAGATCCTATTCGCTTCACGTTCGCGCCGTATGCGGATCAAGTGATTTTCCGTAATCGCCAAGCGATCACGAGCGTCGAGATCGACGGCGGAACGGCGATCAATCCGAACATCGCCTACGGGCAACTGGTGGCGGCCATTCGCGAGACGGCGATCAAGATCGGCATGCCCGCATTCTTCGCAACCGTCATCCCGAGTCTCACCGCGGCGCAAGTCGCGCAGACGAGCCACGCCATTCGAAGCGGTAAAGGCCGCTTCTTCATCGTCGCACGCGCGACGAGCGACGTGTATCCGCATACGGGCGACATCCCCGTGTCCTTCGCGCTGGGCCGGACGCCGAAGTGAACGAGGTCGTGCTCGGCGTCGATCCCGGAACGCGTAAGTGCGGCTATGCGATCGTCGCAGAGATGCACGGACCGCCCCTCGCGCTCGGTATCGTGCCGACCGAACGGCTCGTGCAAACGCTCCAGGAGCTCGTGACACGCTTTCCGGTACGCGCCGTCGCGCTCGGCGGCGGAACGCACACGGCGGCCGTCGGCGTGATGCTCGCCGCGCTCGATCTCCCGGTGAACATCGTCGACGAACGCGAAACGACGCTACTCGCGCGGCAGCGCTACTTCGCCGCAAATCCGCCGCGCGGGTGGCGGCGGCTCGTTCCGCGAGGCATGCTGCTCCCGCCGCGACCGATCGACGATTTCGCGGCCCTGCTGATCGCGGAACGGCTGTTGGAAAGCGAACGGTGAAGCGGCTCGCCGCGCTCGCGCTCGCAACGGCGCTCGTCGTGCTCGGCGGATTGCGGCCGGCGCGAGCGACGCCGTTTTCCGATATTCCGTCGAACCACTGGGCGTACCAGTACATTCAAAGTCTCGCGGCGGACGGCATCATCGACGGCTATCCCGACGGCGAGTTCAAGGGCGATCGTCCGCTCACGCGCTACGAGATGGCCGTGATCGTCGCCCGCACGCTCGACCGCTTGCAGCGCAAAGCGGGCGCGCAACCATCGAAAGCCGATCTCGATAAGTTACAAAAGTTGATCGACGCGCTTAAAGACGAACTCGATTCGCTCGGCGTGCGCGTCGCGAACGTCGAAGATTCGCTCGCCGCGCTCGACGAGCGCACGAAACTCGCGCAGTCGCTCACGTTGCACGGCGCGTTCCTCCCGCAGGTTACGTTCCGGCAACGCACCGTTCCACAAAAGACGATCGCCAACACCACGGGGGCGCCCGTAACGACCTATTACGGCGCGACCATTCCGAGCGCCGCGAGTGCCGGCGCGGGCGGCGCCGTCGGCCCGATCGATCCGCTCGTGACGGCGTACGCGACGACCGACGATTCGAACGATCCGCTCACCCAGGCGACGGCCGGTATCCAAATCCGTCAGGATAGTCGCTTCTCACTAACCTACCAGATCGACAACAACCTGACGGTTTCACTGCCGGTACATATTCTTAATTACGAATACGGTGGCGACTTCTCGCAAGGCTCCAAGTTCGATGTCGAGCCGAGTGTCGATATCGGCATCGCGAAGGCCGGCGCCCTTTCCAACCTCGATTTCCGTTTCGGCATCGTCGACAATATGACGTCCTCGCGCACGGGGCTCGCGTTTCGCGCGCCGCAGGGTTACGACGGTGCGAATGTCTACGAGGAACCGTATCAGCCGTATCAAAAGGGCGCGGCCGTGAGCGCGACGGTCGGAGAAGGCACGTTCGGCTTAACCAACGTCGAGGCGTCGTTTACGCGGCTCGACGACACGCTGCTCAATACGCAGCCGGGCGTCGTCGACCCGAGCGTCTTGCCGTTCGATGCGAATAACTATTTTACGCCGATCGTTCCACCTCAGGCCGGCTACACGCAGACGACGGCTGCGGGCGCCCTGCAAACCGATACGTTTTCCGCCGGAAGCGTCGCGCTCGGGCAAGCGTTCTTGACGCAAAAGGCGCAAAACGGGTCGGTTTATATCTCGAGTTACGACGGCGAGACGTTTAATGCGCTCGGTGCGCGAACGGGCGGTCCGGCGTTACTCGGAGCGGCGCCCGGCTTCACGTATAACGAGGCGTTCAACGACGTCGTCTTCTCGCAGCCGGTGCCGCCGGGTTCGGTCGTCACGGTCACCTATCGCGGCCTCGGCCGTACGAACGATACGACGTTCCAGCGTTATATGGTGCACGCGCGCGCGAATCAGAAATTTGCGGGACACGCGGGTTTGGAAGTCGGCGTGACGTTCGATCGCATTTTCGACGTGGACGACCAGAACGGCTTGAACGCGATCTCCGGCATTACGCCCGTACCGGCAGCCGCGGGCACGGGCTACGGTGACGTGAGCGATACGGTGCTCGGCCTCGATTTCCAAGCGCCCCTACCGTTCGACGTCGCGCATCTGCGCTTGCATCCGACGCTTTTTGGTGAGCTCGCACATACGAATTATACGCCGGACTTTCGCGATGTCGCCGCGGTTGCGGATTCGGCGGGGCTCTTGGGCGTGCGCTTTAAACTACACCAAGTCGAGCTTTCCGCGCAATACCAGTCGGTCGGTGCGAATTATTTCGTCGGGGCGCCGTATCAGTATTACGGCAACGCACCGGGTACGTTCGCCGAGTACCGTAGCGGTTATCTTCCCGGCTTCTTCGGCTTTGCGAATAACGTCGGCATCAATCAACAGTTCGACGGACAATTCGCGCGCGCGGCGCTCGCATCGCCGAACGCGAGCGGTAATCCGAACTTGACGTTCGTGTTTCCGATGTGGGATACGCTCAAGGCATCCGGGCCGCAATACTTCTCGGCCTTCGCGCCCAACACGCGCGGCGAAAGCCTCTCCGCGAGCGGTCCCGTGCGGGTCGGCTCGTTCGGCTTCACGGCGAACGCCGCGTACCAGCATCTCGAAGAAATCCGGCCGGCGGGTCAAGGCGCGCTCTTCTTCGGTCCGACGTATGCCTCGAACGTGCGCGAGCACGACGACTCCTATTCGGCGGGTGCGACCTTTAGCGTACCGGCGTTTCGCCGCCACCTTACGGCGAATCTCTCCGCGACGTTCGAAGCGCTCAAACGTCTCGATACGACGCCGTTCGCTTACGTGCCGATCGATCCGAGCACGCAAGCGGCCGATGCCGCCGCCTTTGCGGCGGCGCGTGCGTTCGGTGGCAGCCGCGTTACGTATTTTCCGAATTACGTGAACGTGCGGCGCATCGCGCTATCCGCCGCCGCCGCCTTTCCGCTGACCAAAGATTTGACGCTCGACGGAAGTTATTCGCTGCAAAGTTTCGGCGGCAGCTACGGTACGACGCTGAACCAAAACGTATCGGAGCGTAAGATTTATTACGCCGGTACGCTTACATATTCGATTCCGAATACGAACTCGTCGCTTTCGTTTCTCGAACGACGTTATACGTATATCGACGACGTCGTGCCCAATTCGAATCTCGGTGAGAATCGTCAAGACCTCAACTTCACGGTGCGGTTCTAGTGTCGGGGCACTAGTACGAGCGTTCGGCGTACGCTCGCGGCAAGCGCGCTCGCGACGCTCGCGGTGGTGCTCGGGACGCTCCAATTCTTTGCAACCATCGCGCTTCGCTCGCGCGCGCAAACGGGTGCCTGGGTGACGCTGCTTCCTGCGCGCGAGGCCACACGAATCGCAGAGTTCGCAGAAGGCTTGCCGTTACCGGATTCGCTACGGCTCGCGTTCGCGCGGGAGGCGCTCGCGTCGGGCGACCTCGCCCGCGCGGCTGCCGTCGCGGCGCCGCTGCGTCCAGGGCCCGAAGTATCGGCCTTGCGCGCGGCGCTCGCGCGTGCCCGGGGCGATACGCACGCGGCCGTTGCGGACGATCTCGCGGCGGGGGACTTCACGTCGCTTACGACCGATCTCGATACGCTCGTTTCGCGCGGCGAACTCGCGCGGGCGCTCGAGGTGCAGCGGCTTGCCGTGACACGGCTTGTGGCGCGACGCACGGCCCCCGATGCGCTCGCCGAAGCTGAGTATCATCTCGGAATCTACGAAGAGGCGCGGGCGCAGACGTTCGCCGCCGCATCTTCCGAGCGCCGCGCGCACGGCGAAGCGGCCGCTGCCGCCTATGCGCGTGCGAGCGCCCTCGGGCCGCTCGACGAGCGCTACGTACTCGCGGCCGGCAATCAAGCGCTCAATCTCGGCGCGTGGACGGACGCCGCCATGTTGTTCGAGCAGGCCCGCGCGCTCGACCCGACGAGCGCCGATCCCCTGGCCGGTCTCGGCGATCTCGCCTTACGCCGGGGCGACGGCGCGAGGGCGCGCGTGTACCTCGCGCGGGCGCGGGCGCTCGACCCGCGTTCCGTTGCGGTCGTGCGCCTCGCGCTCAAACTGCAGAAGTGAGCGCCGCGCGCGCGCGACCGCGCATCGGGCTCGACGCGCAGCTCGCGCTCGGCACGGCGACGGGCATCGGCGAATATGTGACCGGCCTCGAGGAGGCCTTGCGCGCGCGCGGGTGCGACGTCGCGCCGCTTTCATTTGCGGCGCTCGACCCTTGGCGCTTCGATCGGCGCGTTCTGTGGGATCAGATCGGGCTGCCGCTCGCGGCGTTGCGCGCGCGTGTCGATGTCTTACACTGCGCGTCGGGCACGTTGCCGCTCGCGTCTCCCGTGCCGCTCGTCGCGACGGTACACGACGTGGCATGGCTCCGCGTGCAGCAGCACACGCGTCCCTACGCGCGCGCGTACTTCGGGCGCTTCCAACTCGCGCGCTATGCGCACGCGCGTTTCTTATTCGTGGATTCGGAGTTTTCACGGGGCGAACTGCTCTCGCTCTCGCCGCTCGATCCGGCGCGCGTCGGCGTACTCTATCCCGGAGTCGCCGCCGACGTCATGGACGTGCGGCGCGCGCCTTCGGACGCGCCGACGATGCTCGCCGTGGGCACGGTCGAGGCGCGCAAAAATCTCGAAGTGCTCGTGCGCGTGGTCGCCGCGGTTCCAAGATTACGCCTTATTTCGGTCGGACCGTTTACGCCGTATCGCGAGCGCGTGCTCGCGCTCGCAGCGGAACTCGGCGTGAGCGAACGCGTCGAGTTGCGCGGGTACGTAACGCGGACGGAAGTGCTCGAACTCTACGCGAGCGCCACGCTCGCCGCCGTGCCGTCGTTTTACGAAGGTTTCGGGTACGGTGCCGCGCAGGCGCTTTGCGCGGGTGTGCCGCTCGTCGCCGCGGATGCGGCATCGCTGCCGGAAATCGTCGCCGGCAGCGCAACGCTTGCGGCACCGGACGATGTCGCGGCGTGGATCGTCGCGACGCGCGCTATCGTGGTCGCTCGCGAATCCGCCGAACGGGCCGCCGCACGGGCACGCGACGCCGCGTGCGCTCGTTTCGGCTGGCAGGCGGCTGCCGCAACGGCCGAAGCGGCTTACGAACGGGTGCTGCGCTAATCGTCGCTCCGCCTTAATCGTCGCTCTCGGGACCGACCACACTCAAGGGTACGGCCCGTTCGAAGGCGCGTAAGAGGATACCCGTGTTTTCGAGCGCCGTGACGCGATCGACGAGCGCGATCGACTCGGGCAATTGCCGCCGGAAGATGCCCGGAGTTGCGGGCTCGATCGGTTGCACCGTAAAATCGGCCGCGGTTCGGAACAGCAATTCGGCGTACAATGCGTTCGCCCAACCGAACTCGGCCCGCGTGAAGCGTCTCGGATCGTCCGGATCGAAGCTCTCGTGCATCAAGCCGTCCGACCCGGCGCTTGCGGCGAGGCCGAGCATTTGATTCGCGACCTCGCGCCGATCGGCCGAAGTGAGCGCTCGCGCGATCATCGCGAGCGGCCAGATGAAGCCGCGCGGCGTATGCGGGCTACCGACACCGTCCGTAACGCGCCCGCGGTAATAGTACGCGTTATTCTTCGAAAGGACGCAAGCGCGCGTGCGTGCGTAGAGCGGGTCGTCGATCGATAGACGGCTTACGAGCGGCGCGGCGAGTAGACTTGGAATGTTCGCATCGTCGAAGAAGACCCGCCCGCCGAGCCCGTCGACCTCATACGCGTAGACCGTTCCGCCGCAACCGAAATCGTAAACGACTCCGTATTTCGCGATCCCGGCCTCGATCGCGCGCGCGAGTGTCGTCGCGCGCGCCGCGAGCGGGCGATCGCCATAGCCACGTACGGCGAGATCCGCGAGTTCGCGAAGGGCCGAGACCGCCTGCATTTGCTCCGGCACGTTATACGGATACTTCGTCGCATCGTCGGAAGGGCGAAAGGCCGACCAGATCAGCCCGATCTCCGGCGCCGGGCCGCGTTCGTCTCCGCGGCCGGGAGCGAAGCGATAGCGCGAGCAGTTCGCGTGCCGGCTTTCGCATTCGTAGGTCGTAACGATGCGCGCGAGTACGCGATGGAAGCGCGCGGAGAAAACGCGCCGGTCGTCGTTCTCGGCTTCATAGGTCCAGGCGAGCATGAGCGGATAGGCGAGCGAATCGACTTCCCATTTGCGTTCCCAAATGCGGTAATTCGCGCGGAACGCGTTCGCGTAGGGATCGACGTCGATGTTGCGCACTTCGCGCGCGATGACGGCGCGAATCCACGTGCGCAGCATCGGGCGCGCGCGTGCGAGCCGAACGTAGGGCAGCGTTTGCGCCGCCGCATCGCGCAACCACATCGCCGGAATGTCGCCCGTTTGCACGTAAATCGTGCCGTCGTTTTGAATAAAATAATCGGCGGCAAGCGTATGGAATAGCCGCTCGGGAACGATCGCATCCGGCAGGCCGCGGACGACTTCCGGTCCGACCGCTCCCAAAGCGGGGTCGGCCTGCGCGCTTCGCGCGACGTTCGTCCCCGATAACAACCCGGCGAGTGCGAAGAGAGCGACGAGTCTGCTAATCCGGTAAACGCTAATAAACGGGCGAGTCGCTCGAGCCCGGTGCCGCGCTACCGTCATCAGGGGCGACCACCAAGCGCAGCGGATAGGACGAGCCGCCCTCAGGCATCGTCACGATTTCCGTCCGCACGAAACTGCCCGGCGGCACCGTATATTGACGCAGTTTGTAGTGGCCGTACGGCGGCATCGCGTGGGCTTGTACGAGCACGCGATCGATAATGAACGTCCCCGTGGCGCGGCCGCCGCGCGGGCTCGCGGAGAGCGCGATCTGGCGCGCGTTGTGACGAGCGTTATTGACGATTCGAATCGTCACCGATTGTAATACGCCGTAATCGCCCGCGAGCGTCTGACCGCGAACGAGATTCGGCAGCGGGATTTGGCCGATCGGAATTTCGAGATTGGGACCTTCCGCATCGTAACTATAATCGAAAAAGAATTCCGGAATGGGATAGATGCCCCGTGCGTGCGGCACGTCGCCGACTAGGAGCGCGGAGGTCGGAATCGGTCCGTCGATCGGATCGCTCGCGTTCTGCGCGACGAGCGTTAGATGTAAGGGCGCGCCCGCGATCTCGTGCAACTGCATGATGGCGCTCACGATCGTCTTGGCCGGCAGCAGCTGTTGCGCGAGCGTTACCGTCGCGTTGCCCGGGATCGTGACGACGCTGCCTTCGTTCTGTGCCCGCCGTACGAGGAAGCGCTGCGTGGAAAGATGGCCGACTTGCATCTCGTTCGTATCGGGACCGGCCTGTCCGCGAATGAGCTGCACGAGCGCCGGTTGCGGCGACGTGTTCGCGACTTTGAGTACGATGCGCCGATCCGGTTGACCGCCCGGATTGTAGTGATAGTAGAGAAATCGCTCTACGCGTTTCGCGGTTAGGTCCGCCGTGAACAGAATGCCGTTTTCGCTGAGCCGTTCCGGAAAGTCGCTTACGAGCAACGATTGCGGCGCGATGGCAGGTTGCGCGAAATTCTCGACGCGAACGCGCGTCGAACCCTGCACGGTAAAATACGGATCGCCTTGGACGATGAGCGGCACGTCGACGCTCGTTACATTATCGACGGTCAGGGGCGCCGTAACGTTCACGGCATCGGCGGCTGCGACGACGCCGGCACCCGGGCGAAGCGTTACGCTCGCGATGGCGGCTGCGACCGCTTCGTCGCGCACGAATAATTGCGTTGCGGGATTGCCCGTGATGCGAGCGT
Source organism: uncultured bacterium (assembly GCA_964244215.1). Taxonomy (GTDB): domain Bacteria; phylum Vulcanimicrobiota; class Vulcanimicrobiia; order Vulcanimicrobiales; family Vulcanimicrobiaceae; genus CAXTIY01. Next base: position 4,636 of record CAXTIY010000050.1, on the reverse strand, counting down.
TCGTATCGCTCGGGATCGTTCCCGCGGGATACGCGACGCGCACGCCGACGTCGCGCGTCTGGCCTCGCGCGTCCGTTACGGTCAGGGTCGTCGCGCCGAGCGCTTTACCGACGAGCGTTAGAATTTGCGAGCCCGGATCGAAGGTGGCCGAGAGGACCGCGGGATCGGCAACCGTTACGGTAACGTTCCCCGATGCATGCAGCACGTGCAACCGTTGCGAGCCGCCGGGCGTAACGCCCGTGTTCGGCGGATCGACGATGATCGGTTGCGGCGTCGGGGTCGGCGAGGGCGTTGGAGTCGGCGCCTGTGAACCATCCGGCGTGCCGGGTACCGCGGACGCACTCGCCGCGGGCGTTTCCGACGCGCCGGCTTCGGGCGTTTCGGTTACCGCCGCAGAAGCGGCGGGCGGCGGCGGTGTTACGAGCGTGGTCGCAAGTGGACTCGCGGCGACGGCCGGCGTGGCTGCGGGCTCCGTCTGCGCGCTGACGGCACGAATGCGCGGTCCGTGTGAAACGATCGCCCACGCAAGCGATAGCGAGGCACAAATGGCGACGAACGGCGGCCCGAGGCGGCGCACGATCGCGCGGAGCTTCAATAAGTCTCCCTAGAGATTAAGCGATTTGTGCTTCTCGTACGACGGCGGTCGCGAGAAGCGTCTTATAGCCGACGCTCGGGAATAAGACCGTCACGAGGTCCTTCTCCGCGCGCTCGACCGTGCCTTGCCCGAATTTCGGATGCGACACGACATCCGCGATCTTGTAACCACTCGTCGAACGGGCCTGGCTTGCGGTCGGCGCGACGGCCCGCAAGCAGTTATCGCATTGGCCGCAAATCTCGGCCGGAAACTCTTCGCCGAAGTAATTAAGAATAAATTTACGACGGCAACTGCGGGTTTCCGAATACTGCAGCATCATCGCGAGTTTGGATTGATCGTACGATTTCTTGGTGTCGTAATTCGTGAGGTTGAGGACGAGTTCGCGATGCTTGAGCGCTTCGTCCGTCAAGCCGTAACGCGAGCGCGAACGCATTTCGATGTAGCCCGCCTTTTTCAGCAGGGCGAGCACCACTTTGAGCTTCGTAAGCGGCAATTGTGAGATCTTACGCAGATCGGCGAGCGAAACGCCGTCTTCCTGACCTCCGAAATATTCGAGCGTGCCGAAAACTTTCTGCACGTCTTCGATATCGGGATACTTGCCGGTCAGGAAGTAGTTCTGCACACGTGTATCGCTCATGCGATAGAGGAGAATGCAGCGCGAGAGCTTGCCGTCGCGACCGGCGCGTCCCGCTTCTTGCGTATACGCTTCGACCGAACCCGGCAGATCGTAATGGATCACGAAACGGATGTTCGATTTATCGATTCCGAGGCCGAAGGCGTTGGTCGCGACGACGGCGCGAATCGCTTCGCCCATGAATAGCTCGTGGACCGAAACGCGATCGTCCTTTTGCAGTTTCGAATGATAGACCGCGGCCGGCAGATCGAGGTGGTCGTGCAAGTATTTCTGCACTTCGAGCGCGTTCTTGATCGTCGCGGTGTAAATGATGCCGGTGCCTTGGAGGCCCGTTTCGAAAAGTCGTTTGAGGTCCTTGAGTTTGGCTGCTTCGTTATCGGCGCGCAGCACTTCGTAACGCAGATTCGGGCGATCGAACCCCTTCACGATGGTCTTCGTATTCGGGATGCCGAGTTGGGCGAGAATATCTTCGCGCACGGCGGGCGTGGCGGTCGCGGTCAGGGCGAGAACGGGCGGCTTGCCGAGCGCCATGACCACTTGGCCCAGAGCCAGGTACGCGGGCCGAAAGTCGTGGCCCCACTGGCTGATGCAGTGCGCTTCGTCGACGACGAAGAGTGGAATTTTAATCGTTTTGAGCATTGCGACGAATTGCTCGTCTTCGAGTTTTTCGGGCGTTACGAAGACGATCTTTATTTCGCCTTTGGCGATCCGGGCGCGGGCAGCGAGCTCCTTATCTTCCCCGAGCGTCGAATTAAGCGCGACGTTATTCTTTAAGCCGCGCTCCGAGAGCATATCGAGTTGGTCTTTCATTAGGGCGATCAGCGGGCTCACCACGATCGTCGTGCCCTCTAGCAGCAATGCGGGCAGCTGGTAGCATAAGCTCTTGCCGGCTCCGGTTGCGAGAATAGCGAGCGTATCCTCGCGCGCCATGACCCGCGCAATCACTTCTTCCTGACCCGGATTGAACGATGAGAATCCGAATAGGTCGCTAAGCGCCGTTTCTAGCCGCTCGCCCCTTGCCAACTCCGCACTCCTGCCGACGACTCGATTTCCTAGTTCCTAAGAGAACTCGGAATCGCTCATCGTGGTAACGTTCGTACCCGGCGTCGTGTTTCGTAAACAGGTGGGTTCGGAAGCGTGCCGCGAACCACAGGGCCGTGTCACTCTACCGTACATGGCGTCCGAAATCGTTTACGGATCTGGTCGGACAAGACGCCGTCGTGCGGACGCTGCGCACGGCGCTCGTTTCGGGTAAGCTCGCGCACGCGTATCTCTTTTCGGGTCCGCGCGGAAGCGGGAAAACGTCGGCCGCGAAAATTCTCGCGCGCTGCATCGATTGCGAGCTCGGTCCGACGCCCGAGCCCGATAACACCTGCGACAACTGCCGCGCGATCCTGGCCGGTTCCGCACTCGACGTGCTCGAGGTCGACGCCGCGTCCAATCGCGGCATCGAAGAGATCCGCGCGTTACGCGAATCGGTAAAGTTCGCGCCCGCTTCGATGCGCATGAAAGTCTTTATCATCGATGAAGCGCATATGCTTACGCGCGAAGGCGCGAACGCGTTTCTCAAAACACTCGAAGAGCCGCCGCCGCACGTGTGTTTCATTCTCGCGACGACCGCCCCCGAAGCCCTGCCGCCGACGATTCTCTCGCGCTGCCAACGGTACGCGTTCCGCCGTATTCCGGTCTCGGTGATGATCTCGCGCATGCGCGAGATCGCGGACGCCGAGCGGATCGAGATCGACGATGCGGCCCTGGGCGCGATCGCCTATCGCGCAGACGGCGGATTACGCGACGCGCTAACGATGCTCGAACAGGTCGCCTCGTACGCCGGCGGCGCGGTCGATGCGCGCGCGGTCGACGCCGCGTTCGGAACGACGGGCCGCGAATACGCGCGAGCGCTCGTCGTAGCGATCCTCGGCGGCGAGGCGGCGACGGCGCTACGCACGGTCGATGAGGCGAGCGACGCCGGCGCCGATATGCTCGGGCTCGTGCGCGGCACGATCGCGGAGTATCGCAATCTCCTGGTCGCGCGGATCGAGCCCGAGCTTCTCTCGCGCGACCTTTCGAGCGCCGATGCAAATAGCGTCGTCGAGCTTGCCGGAACGACGCCGCAGCCGAAGGTCGTGCGGGGCTTGCGCCTTCTGGCCGATGCCCTCGCCGCGGGCCGCTCGTCCGGCAATCCGCGGCTGGAACTCGAAACGGCCGTGCTACGGCTCGTCGTGCAAGCCGAAGATCCGAGCCTCGAAGCCCTCGCGACCCGCGTCGCGCTTCTCGAGCAGGGCGCCATTACGATACCGCTCCCGGCACCCGTCCTGCGGCCGGAGCAAGCGCGACTTGCGCCGCAAGCGCCGGCGCCCGTGGTGGCCGAGCCCGCTCCGATCGTAGCGAGCATCCCGCCGCCCGCTGAGCCCGGACCCGTAATCGACGTCGCGCCACAGGCGCCGGCCGCTCCGACCGTGCAGCAAGTCCGCTCGCTCTGGGATCAGATTCGCTTGCGCGCCGAGGAGCGCCATAAGCCGCTGCGGGCGCCGCTTTCGCAAGCGACGGTCGACGGTCTGGAAGGAAACGCACTGGTCATCGGCGTCGTCGATGCGCTGCAAGAAAGCATCATGCGCGAACGCACGGCGATCGTCGAAAGTGCCGTCGCGGACGTCGTGCGCGTGCCGCTGCGCGTGCTCTTTAAACCGCGCTCGGCGGCCCCGCGCGGGGTGCGCGCCGCTCCGCCGGAGCGTACGGCCGGGCCTTCCGATGGAAGCGCGAGCCAAAGCGGCGGCGAAATCGATCTGATGTCGTACGCTCGTAAAAAACTCGGGGGACTGGAGACTACATGAATCAAGCGCAGATGATGGCGCAGATGAAAAAAATGCAAGCGGAGATGGCGAAGGCGCAAGAAGACTTGGCCTCGACCGTCATTTCCGGCTCCGCCGGCGGCGGCGCGGTGACGGTCGACATGACCTGCGATTACCGCGTGAACGCGGTGAAGCTCGCGAAGGAAGCGATCGACCCGGACGACGCCGAGACGCTCGAAGATCTACTCGTGATCGCGATCAACGATGCGGTCGCGAAAGCGCAGGATGCCTCGAGCAAACGGATGAGCTCCGTTACGGGCGGCTTACGTATTCCGGGGCTCACGTAATGTCTCGGTATCATCGCACGAGAGCCGGTTCCTGACGAACGTTCTCGCGGGTCCCGTCCAGAGCCTCATCAACGAATTCTCGAAACTACCGACCGTCGGACCGAAGACCGCGGCTCGGCTCGTTTTCTATCTGCTCAATCGTCCGCGCGCCGAAGCCGAGGCTCTGGCGGAAGCCATCATGGCTGTCAAAGACCGCGTAAAGCTCTGTTCGCGGTGCTTCTCGCTGACCGAAGACGACCCGTGTGCGATCTGCACGGATACGCGACGC
>CAXTIY010000049.1:0-13632 GCA_964244215.1 uncultured bacterium | reverse complement strand
TGAAAGATGATCTGCATCTCCTTACGGAGTTTGCGGACCTCTTCGCGGCCGAGTAACTGGATGTCGCGGCCGTCGAAAAAGACTTGGCCCTTCGTCGCCGGGAGCAGCCGCAGCACCACGCGGCCGGCCGTCGTTTTGCCCGAACCGGACTCGCCGACGAGCCCGAGCGTCTCCCCGGACTTTATCGAGAAATCGACGCCGTCGACCGCTCGCACGTCGCCGATGTGGCGCGAGAACACGCCCGCGTGAATCGGAAAATACTTGTAGAGGTCGCGTACCTCCAGGAGATCCGGCGTTGCGTGGCCGTTCATGTCGCGCTCGCGACGGAGACGCCCGTCGCCGTATGGGCGACCTGCGGGGCGGAGACGACCGGTAACGGACGTTCGCTTTCGGTGCGTTCGTCGTATAAAAAGCAACGCGCCACGTGCCCGGACCCGAAATCGTAGAGCGGAGTGGGCGTATCGCAGATCGGCATCCGATACTTGCAGCGCGGCGCGAACGAACAGCCGGGCGGTAAGCGCAAAAGGTTCGGCGGTTGACCTTCGATCGGCACGAGCCGCGAATGGTCTTTATCGTCGAGGCGCGGTACCGAGTCGAGCAAACCCTTCGTGTAGGGATGTTTGGGCGCGGAGAAGATTTGCGCCGCCGTCCCATATTCGATCATGTTGCCGGCATACATCACGAGCACGTACTCGCAAGTTTCGGCGACGACGCCGAGATCGTGCGTGATTAAGACGATCGCCGAACCCAGGCGCTGCTGCATCTCGTTCATCAGCTCGATGATCTGCGCCTGAATCGTCACGTCGAGCGCCGTCGTGGGCTCGTCTGCGATCAGGACGTCCGGATCGCACGAGAGCGCCATCGCGATCATCACGCGCTGGCGCATGCCGCCCGAGAGCTGATGCGGATACTCGCGCACGCGTTTTTCCGGTAGCGGAATACGCACGAGTCGCAACATATCGACGGTTTTGGTGAGGGCGTCTTTCTTGTTGAGTTTGAGATGCAGCCGGACGGCTTCGGATATTTGATCGCCGACCGTGAGCACGGGGTTGAGCGACGTCATCGGATCCTGGAAGATCATCGCGATATCTTTGCCGCGAATCTTGCGCATCTCGGCTTCGCTCTTGAGTAAGAGGTTCTGGTCGCGCAGCGCGATCGTGCCGCCGTCGATTCGGCCGGGCGGCATCGGAATGAGGCGCATGATCGAAAGCGCGTTGACCGATTTCCCCGAGCCCGATTCACCGACGATGCCGAGCGTCGAGCCACTATTTACGGAGTACGAGAGGCCGTTCACGGCCCCGACGAAGCCATCGTCGGTCTTGAAGCCGACGCGGAGATCCTTTACTTCGAGCAGGGCCATCCGCGCTCAGATTCCCGCGATGCTCAGCACCACGCCGAAGAAGACGAAACCGATCGCGACGTAACTCGTGATGCGTTGGAGTTGCTGATCGAAGCCGAGTCGCGGCCGGTACGCGGATTCGACTTTACCGCCGATCGTGCCCGAGAGACCCTCTTGCTTCGTCGTTTGGCAAGCGAGCAGAATGATGAGCGAAACCGCGCAGATCATGAAGAGCGCGGCGAACGTATGCGTCAACCAGGGCGCGTGTTGAGCGAGCGCCGTTTTGTGCGTGAAGTTGAGGCCGAGTTGTTGCAAGACTTGCGGCGAGAGCGTCGCGGAAGTTGCGGGCAAATTGGCTGCGGCCGGTGCGGCCTGAGCCGCGTGGGCGGTGGCGTGCGGCAAGGCGGCTGCGGCCCCGGCCGGCGGCGGCGTCACCGCAGCGAGAAGTGAGCGGTCGAACGAGTGGATCACGGTAGGCGAGATTCCTTACGATTAGCGGATGGGTGCGGGGGCGACGGACGCGCGGACGCGGGCCGCGAGACTATCGCCCGAAAGTCCGAAGCTCGCGCGCTGCAGCGGCTGCTTGTCGTGCTGGATCAGTATGTTCGGTACGCCGATCCGCTCGAGCGTCACGCCGAGCCCGCGGTCGAGTATGAACTCCCCAACGGCCGAGCCGAACCCACCCGCGAGCGAATGCTCTTCGAGGGTGATGAATTTACGATGCGTCTCGGCGAGTTCTACCAGGAGCGCTTCATCGAGCGGTCGCGCGAAACGCATGTTGACGACCGTCGGGCCCAGACCCTCGGCTTCGAGCAGGTCGCAAGCGTCCAGCGCCGTGTCACAGGTGTTTCCGAAGGAGAGCAACGCGACGTCCCGGCCGTGTCGCAGCACCTCGCCCCGGCCGTGCACGATCGGTGCGACGGGATCGAGATGATTGCCCTGGGTATTGCCGCGCGGATACCGGATCGCAACGGGACCGCCGAGCGAGAGGGCGTGTTCGAGCATCGGGCCGATCTCGTCTTCACTACGCGGCGCCATGATCGTCATGAACGGCAGCGTACGCAGAAAAGCGATATCGTAGAGACCCATGTGCGTCGGTCCATCGTCGCCCGCCACGCCCGCGCGATCCATGCAGAGCACGACCGGCAGATTCTGAATCGAAATATCGTGCACGACTTGATCGTAGGCGCGCTGCATGAACGTGGAATAGATCGCGACGACGGGCTTGAGGCCGGCGGCCGCCGCTCCCGCCGCGAAGCACACGGCGTGCGCTTCGGCGATACCGACGTCGAAGTAGCGATCGGGATGCTTCTTCGCAAATCGCTTGACTTGCGTACCATCGGGCATGGCCGCGGTAATCGCGATAATCCGGCGATCGCGGTCGGCCGCCGTCGTTAACGCGTCGGCGAATTTCTCCGAGAACGTCGCCCGCGCGCTCGATTTGAATTCGATCTTGCCGTTCTCGAGTTCGAAGGGCCCGACGCCATGAAACGTCCGCTTATCGAGCTCGGCCGGCTGGAATCCCTTGCCCTTGACCGTGCGCACGTGTAAGAGCACGGGGCCTTGCATCTTCGAGGCGTTGGCCAGCACGTCGCAGAGCGTATCGTAATCGTGGCCGTCGATCGGACCGACGTACCGGAATCCCATCTCTTCGAAGATGACGGCGGTCTTCGGCTCGCTCGAAACGAAGCGCATGCCGGCTTCTTCGGCCGTCGAGAGCGCCTTACGGGCGGTCGCGCCGAACGGCACTTTGCCGAGAATATCTTTAACCGTTTCGCGAGCCGCGTTGAAGAGCGGCTTCGAGCGGAGCGTACCGAGATACTTATCCATCGCGCCGACGTTGGGTGCGATCGACATTTCGTTATCGTTGAGAATAACGATAAAATTCGATTTGAGCTGACCCGCGTTGTTGATCGCTTCGTACGCGAGACCGCCGGTTAAGGCGCCGTCGCCGATGATCGCGACGACCGTTTCATCCGTACCGAGCAGATCGCGCGCCTGCGCCATGCCGAGCGCGGCCGAAATCGACGTGGAGGCGTGCCCCGCCCCGAAGGCGTCGTATTCGGATTCCGAGCGCATCGCGAAGCCGCTCAGGCCGCCGCCCTGGCGGATCGTCATGATCCGCTCCGCACGCCCGGTCAGCATTTTGTGGACGTAGATCTGATGACTGACGTCCCAAATTATTTTATCGCGCGGCGCATCGAACGTTTTATGGAGCGCGAGCGAGAGTTCGACGACGCCGAGATTGGGGCCGAGATGGCCACCGTTCTTCGCGCAGGTTTCGACGAGTCGCTCGCGGATCTCCGCCGCTAAAACATCGATGTCGGCCCGCGACAACGCTTTGAGGTCGCCCGGCGAGGCGATGTTCTCCAGTACCATCTCCGCTTCTTTGACGCAGGCCCGACCGTGCCATGCCGCGCACGCGCGCCCGTAAACACCGAACCGGCAAAAGGGGCAACGTCACAATCCGGTGGACTGTGCCCTCGATGAAGCCCGCGCCGAGCATCGGCCCCGCGACGCCTCTGCGACAGAGCCGGCGCCGCCGCGTTCTGACCGATCTCGCCCGGATTTTCTCGACGATCTGTAACCCGTTCGTCACGGCGCTGTTCCTCTTCGTGATTATTGCCCACGAGAAGGCGACGAGCACTTCGAGCTTCTGGGTGCTGCTCTTTACGAGCACCATCTTCACTTCGATCGGGCCGATGTTTTACGTGCTCTGGCTTTACGCGACCGATCGCATCGCCGATCTCGATATGTCGGTCCGCAGCGAACGAGAAAAAGTGTTCGGCATTTTCGTCGTCTTCTACGCGCTCGGAACGGCCGTGCTCTGGTTCGTTCACGCACCCGCGCTCATGACGGCTTCGATGGCGGGCTATACCGCAGCCTCACTCGTAACGCAGTACATCACGCGCTATTGGAAGATCTCGACTCACGCCATCGGCATCACGGCGCCACTGGTCGTGTTGATCTATCTGTATGGCCAAGAGCCGTTACCGTTTCTTATTCTCATACCGCTCGTAGGCTGGTCGCGCGTTTGGCTCCGCGCGCATACGATCTTGCAAGTGATCGCCGGAACGCTGCTCGGCGCGGGCTCGGTGCTATTTTTCTTCCGCGTCTTTCACCTCATCTAGCAGGAGCCACATAGTGGCGCCGTACGTTTAGGACGTTGTAACGAGCGAGGCCCCGTGGATGAAGCGACGCTCTTCATCTGCATTTGCCGGGGTTAGCGCGAGGACGGCGGTGCGGAACGTCGCGAGATCGCCCGTCGTAACGTAGGTCGTACGGCCGGTGCCCCGTTCGCCGCCGCGCGCTCGCACGTAACGAAGCGCGCGATCGGACTGGGCGAGCGCCGGATCGATGCGCCGCACACGCGGGCCCAGTACCGCTGCGAAGTGCGCGTCCAGAAGCGGATAGTGCGTACACGCGAGGACGAAGGCATCGAGCGGTACTTCGAATTGCGCGCAGGCTTCGGCAACCGCTTGCAAGGCGAGCGGTCCCGTGAGGGTGCCCGCTTCGACTAGGGGCACGAGCTTGGGGGCAGCGTATTCTTGCACCTCGGTGCCGTGCGCGCGAGCGCGGATGGCGTTTCCGTAGGCACCGGAACGCGCGGTCGCAGAAGTGGCGAGCACGCCCACGCGAGTTGCCCCCGTGCCCACGACGTCGTCCGCGGCGGCAGCGATTAAATCGAGAATCGGTACGCGCGCGCGCGGCCAGCCGCGCTGCGCTGCGACCGCACATGACGTGTTACAGCCCATAACGATCGCATCGGCCCCCGCTTCTTCGAGATACGCGACGTTCGCCGCAAGTAAGCGCGCGAGGTCGCTCGTCGACCGCTCGCCGTACGGCACGTGCGCTTGGTCCGCGAGATAGACGATATCCTCGAGCGGTAAGCGGGCACGCAAGTCGCTCAGAACCGTTAGGCCGCCGAGCCCGCTATCGAAGATGCCGAGGATGCCCCGTACCTCGCTATTGGCCGGGGGGCGTATCGGAATCCGTCGCGGAGACCGGCTGGGATGGGCTCGAAGCGTAGTTTCCGACGCCGTCGGCGATGCCGAGCGCGATCTTCTGCAAGAAGACGTTCGTGTGCAAATATTCCGCGTCGGTCGGATTGGAAAGAAAAGCCATCTCGACGAGGATCGACGGCATCTTCGTGTGATGGATGACGTAAAAATTCTCTTTGATGACGCCGTCATCGGTCGTCGGTAACGTCGCGGCCAGGCGCTCGTGCACCGCTTGCGCGAGCCCGTACGATTGCGCTTGATAAAAGTACGTCGTCGTTCCGTGTTGCGATGCCGACGTAAAACTGTTGGTATGGACGCTGATGAAGAAACGCGCGCCCGCGGCGTTCGCGACGTCGCAACGCGCTTGCAATTCGTCCCGCGCCGAGTCGTTGGGTTGGTAGACGTCGACGTCGCTATGCCGCGTCATCTTCACGACCCAGCCGCGGGAAACGAGCAAATTTTGCAATCGGTTCGCGACGTCGAGATTGAGCGCTTTTTCCGAAAGGCCGTTGTGTTGCGCGCCCGGATCGCTCCCGCCGTGGCCCGGATCGATCACGATCAAACGCGAATTGTAGGAGGCTTGCGGGCTAAACTTCCAGACCGAAACGGGTGCCGCAACCGCAGGCGGCTGTAAGGCGGGCGAAGCGACCGCGACCCCGGCCGGCGCAAGCGGGCCGCCGCCCGCAACGACGTTACCATTCGCTATTTGGCCGTAACCCACGCGCTGCAACGTCGAATCGTCGACCGACCCGACCTGCACCGTAAATCCGTTCGCAGACCCTCCGACATTTACCGTGCGCGGAGAGTCGAGGCTGAAGGCGATGCGCACGGTCGGCAGGGCGTCCGTGGGACCCACGAACGATTTGAGCCGCATCGACGGCATCGCTCGATATTGTAACGGTACGTCTTGCGAAGGGATCGTCAGCGTTGCGGGCTTGAGATCGACGTACCAGCGATTGTCCGCAAGACGGTGCCATTCGTAATTCGTCGTGCCGGTCACCGCGATATCGACGTTGACGCCGTCCGCGTCCGTCGCGTTCGTTTTGAAGCCGGTCACTTGCGCGGACGGCCCGTTTTGGCCCGCGACGGGGAGCGCCGGTGCGGCATTCGCAGTCGCGTTGCCCGGCAATGGCTGCGATCCTTGTAGCGGTAATTGCGAGGCGATCGGCAAGGGCGGCGGCGGCGGCACGGCGGCGGGCGCCACAGCGGCGAGCGTTTGCGCGTTCGACTCTGCCGGTATGGCCGAACCGCCGAGCGCAACCCCGGCCGGCGCGAACGCGATTGCGATCGAATTGCGCGAATCGCTCGGAACGAGTGCGTGAAGGCTTCCCGGAACCGCATCGATATCGACGGTCGTCGTCGGATTGCGCGCCGCACCGCTCGCCGTTATCGCGATGCCGCGCAGCGCACCGCTCGGGCGCATGTGCCGATCGCGTTCGAGCGTCGAGCCGACGCCTTCGAATTCGAGCGCGACATGTTGTTCGTTCGCACCGCTGCGGCGCTTGTAGTGCAGCGCCGTACCACCGCGCAGCGTGACGATCGTCGTGCGCGCCTGCGTTCGCACGTCGAGCGAGCCGAGTTGCGGCTGCAGAACGGTCGTCCCGCCATCGGGGACCGCATCGATGTACAGGGCTTTAGCAAGTGCGATGAACGGCAGGAACGCGTCGCGTCCCGAAATGTACGGAGCGAACGGAGCCACCTGCGTAACGCCGTTTACCGTGAATTGCGCGTCGCCGAGCGTAAAGTTAATCGTACGCCGATCCGCCGTGGTGACGACGATATAATTTTGGCCGGGCTGATAAGAGAGGCCGGCACCCGCGGCCCCGAGGAAGCGCGCGAGGCCCGAGTCGCCGGTTGCGATCGCGACCTCATCCTGCCGTTCTTGCGCGTTTTCGAAGATGAGCCGCGTTCCGGCAAACCAGAAATCGGGAACGGTCGCAGCCCTCGCGGCGAACGGCGCTGCGAACACGAAGCAAAGAGCGGCCGTAAAGCCGAGGGACGCGCTACCAGCTTTGGCGCGTAAGCGGTTCATCGAGCTCAAGGTGACCTCCGGGCAACGTTGGAACGCGCGCTCCGTTGAGCCGCACTTGCACGGCGGAGATGCCGGGCAGTGCGGTCAACGTCCAGACGAGCGCTTTGAACTCGCCGTCTTCCGCGAAGCTTCCACTCTGGGGAGCCGCTACCGCGCCACCGAGATCGACCGTTGCAGTCGAACCGTTAACGCGGACCGTATGCGCGATCGTTCCGGCCGGAAAACGTACGGCATCGGTATCGGGCGGAGGGCCCGCGAGTGCTTGCACCGTCGCGTAAAACGCGACGCTGGGCAGATCGCGGGCGGGTCCGAGCGATACGTTCCACCGGCCGAGCGTACGGCCATCCGCTTTCGTGTAATACACGCCAACAGAGCTTTCGGCAGTCTTGTGGGAACGATTAAGAAAGCGGTACCCTGCGAACACGGCAACGACAAGCAGCGCGAAGATGGCGAGGGCGCGCAGCAACCTCATTGGCCGCCATCGTTCGCTACGTCGTTAAAGTGCTACTGCAAATACTTCTCGACGGTGTCGCCCGAGCGCAAGTGCGCTTGTTCGGGATCTTGCGCAAACTCGTCGCGCGCGCGCCGTTGGCGTAAGAGATCGTAATAGCGATCGAGCTCGACGTTCACGTCGGCGAGCCGTTTGCGATCGGTATCGTCGAGCGCCGCTCCGGATGCCTTGTCGAGAAGCCGATGCTCTTCTGCAACGAGTTCCTCGATATGTCCGTGAATGTTGCCCGCGTTCATCGATCGAACTCTTCGGCCGCCGGTGAATCGCCGAGTTCGGCCACGGTTAGGATTTCTTGCTGGGACACGAGTCCCGTGTCGTCGGCGGCGGTGACCGCTTCGCGGAGGTCGTCGCCGCGGTCGGTCGGCCGCTCGATATCTTCGTTATGCATGAACGCACCGTACCCAAGCGAGCGTCGTTATGCGCGGTGCCTCTAAGCGCGTTCGACGCGACCGGCAACTTTCGCTTCGGCCATATGCACGATCGGCGCGAGATCGACGAGGCCGCTGCGGCCCGCGGCATCGTACATCGTCGCGACGCCGTAACGCGCGGCCGCGGCTGCGAGCGATTGGCCGTCACGTGCGGCCTCGCGCGGCGAGCGCGCGAGCGACGATACGTTCGGCGTTGGCGTACAGGATCGCGTGCATCGCCGCGTCGCCCAGATGTAATCGTTCCAGACCTTCGCGCTCGCTGCCGTACGGGTGCGGAACGTTGGGATAATCGGTGCCGTAGAGAACGCGATCGGGGCGCGTGCCGGCAAGCGACGCCACAGCCGGCGCGAGCATCGGCGAATCCGGCGCGAAGATCATCGTCGTGTCGAGATAGAGCGATGCGTGACGATCCATCAAATCGTAATATTGGACGGTATCGGGAACGCCGTAATGTGCGACGACGACCGTTAGCTGCGGATGGCGCTCGAGCACGCGCGTTATTCGCCCGAGGCCGTCGCCCGGAACGTAGCGCCAGGGGATCGCCCCCGCGTGAACGAGCAAGAACGCGCCGCGCGCGGATAGCTCCGTGTAGACGGCATCTAAGCGTGCGTCGTCGGCCGCGAGCCGTTGCACGTCTTCGTGCAGCTTGAGACCGATGCACCCGCCGTCCAGCGCCAGGCGCACGTCGGCGACGTATTCCGGATCGTCCGGATGAACCGTTGCGAGCGGCAAGCCGTAACCGCCGAGCGCTTCCGAGGTCTCGACGAGCCAAGCGTTGAGTTCGCGCGCCATGCCCGCTTTATGCGCGTAGCTGCAGAAAACGAAGCGTTCCACGCCTTCCGCTCGCAGCACCGCCGCGACGGCATGCGGCTCGGTCGGTGCCGGCGCGAGATCCCACTCGGAACGCTCCGCGAACCAGCGCCGGATCGCGGCAAACAAGCGTGGCGGGTGCAGATGCGTATGGATGTCGATCATGCGGCGTCGTCGCGCGGGGCGACGAAGCGTTCTCGCGTGAGTTCGAGTACGACCCCGTAGGCGACGTGCGAAAAATATGCGTTGGCGCGTTCCGAACGCGTGTAGCGCGACCACGAACGCCCGAGCTTGAGCGCCGGAATAAGCACGCGGTCCGAGAGCACGAACAGCGCGCTCCCGAACGCGACGCCGCTCGATGTGGTAAGCCACTGCGCGCGGTCCGCACCGAACACATACGCGGCACCGAAGCCCACGCCGAACACGTAGTGCACGACGCGTGCCGCAAGATTCGAATCGTAGTCCGAACGCAGCGCAGGCACGAAGCGCCCGATAACGCGGACGACCGACGCGATCCCGTCGACCTCTTCGTCGCGCTGATCTTCCGGGCGCTTGCGCTCGAAGACGGCCGCCCACCCGTTCTGCACGACGTCCATCGCGAAGCTCGCGGCGACCCCGCCGACGACGCTTGCGAGAACCCGATCGTTCGACGGGGACTTCACTTGTAATCGCTGTTCGGAAACACGACGAGCGCTGTTCGCGACCATAACGTCATGGAACTTCCATTCGTGCGATCTCGAAGGTCGCTATCACTTGTTTGGGAAAAATTCCTATATTACGAACAAATTGCGGCTTTACGCGGTTTATCTCAGCCAAACGTCCTATTCTAGCGACGAACGACGACGAAGGAGTGCCCGACCCGATGGCTATGAGATACGACGCGATCATTATCGGAGGCGGCCACAACGGTCTCGTTACGGCGTGCTATCTCGCTCGCGCGAAGTGGAAAGTTCTCGTTCTCGAGCGTCGCTATATCGTCGGCGGCGCGTGCGTTACGGAAACGAATATCTTTCCCGGATATAAAGTCTCGACTGCGGCGTACGTCAATAGTCTATTCCGGCCCGAGATCATACGCGATTTACGCTTAGGCGATTACGGCTTCGAAGTGTTGGAGCGTAACCCGGCATCCTTTTCGCCCTTCGAAGACGGCCGCTATCTAATGCTCGGTGGCGAGCAATCTTCCAACGAAGAGCAGATCGCGAAATTCAGTACGCACGACGCCGCAAAATACGCCGACTACGAGCGGATGCTCGAGCGCGTCGCTTCGGTGCTCGAACCGACGCTCGTACGAACGCCGCCGAACCTCGAACGCACGTCGCTTGGGGATCTGCTGAGCTTAGGCAAACTCGGGCTCGGTCTCAAGAACCTCGGCGGTTCGATGGGCGAAGCGGTCGAGGTGCTTACGGGCGCCGCGCGGCCGATCCTCGATCGCTGGTTCGAATCGGAACAGCTCAAAGCGACCCTCGCAACCGACGCCATCATCGGCGCGTTCGCCGCCCCGTCGATGCCCGGAACCGCTTACGTTTTGTTCCATCACGTGATGGGTGAGACCAACGGCAAGAAGGGCGTTTGGAGCTACGTGCGCGGCGGGATGGGCGGGCTCACGCAGGCGCTCGCGAAGGCCGCGACCGATCTCGGCGTAGTCATTCGCACGGAAGCCGAAGTCGAGCGCATTCTCGTTAAGAACGGAAAAGCCGTCGGCGTCGCGCTCTTAAACGGCGATGAGTTTCGCGCGAAACACGTCGCGAGCAACGTCGACTGCCGGCTCACGTTCGAACGGTTTCTAGACCCGGCGACCTTACCGCCCGATTTCGTCGCCGAGATCCGGCGCATCGATTACAGTAGCGCTTCGTTAAAGATTAACGTCGCGCTCGATTCGTTGCCCGATTTTACCGCCTGCCCAGGGAAGGTCGCGGGGCCTCAGCATCGCGGTACGATCCATCTCTGCCCGGATCAAGACTATATCGAACGCGGCTATGACGACGCGAAATACGGTCGCCCCTCGCAAGATCCCGTGGTCGAATGCACGATCCCATCCGCCGTCGATAGCACGGTCTCGCCGCCCGGTAAGCATCTCATGTCGATGTTCTGCCAGTACGCCCCGTACAAGCTCGCGAACGGCACCTGGGACGCGGCCGCTAAAGACGCTTTCGCCGAGCGCTGCTTCGACGTCGTGGAACGCTACGCGCCCGGATTCAAGCGTAGCGTGATCGCAAAGCAAGTGCACAGCCCCGTCGATATCGAGCAGACGTACGGCTTAACCGGAGGCAACATCTTCCAGGGGTCGATGAGCCTCAACAAACTGTTCATGTTCCGTCCCGCGCCGGGCTACGCGAGCTACAAGACGCCGGTCAAGAATCTGTATTTGTGCGGTTCGGCCGCGCATCCGGGTGGTGGCGTCATGGGAGCCGCCGGTTGGAATGCTGCGCGCGAAATGCTTAAGGGGCGCTAAGCGCGAGCACGGCTCACGACGGCAGATCGAGTGCGTAATCGATGACTTCGACGGCGACGAAGGCCGCGCCGATGTTCGGCACGGCGTCGTCTTAGCGCGCGTGACCTCCATCGTCTGGCTCAAGCGCGATCTGCGGGTGGCCGACCATCGTCCGCTTTGCGAAGCGGCGGCCCGCGGCCGTGTCGTCGTGCTATTCGTTTACGAACCGGACCTCATCGCAGAACGAACGACGGACCCGTCGCACTACGTCTTCATCGATGAGTGCCTCGCCGAGCTCGAGATCGCGCTTGCCGAACGAGGCGGCGCATTGACCTATCGGGCCGGCCTGATGCCGGACGTCTTAACCGCATTGCACGACGAACTCGGCGGCTTCGACGCCCTGTATTCGCACGAAGAGACCGGCAGTGCCGTGAGTTACGCGCGCGATAAACGCGTGCACGCGTGGTGCCGCTCGCGAAGCGTCGCGTGGCACGAGATTCCGCAATTCGGCGTGATTCGGCCGCTGCGTACGCGCGACGGCTGGGCGCGGCGCTGGGACGCGCGCATGTTGGAGCCGCTCGTAACCGCTCCGGCGCACCTCGATACGCCGGCCCTCGTGCACGGCGCGCGCCACTCGCTCGGCGAACTCGGGCTCGCCGAGCAGCGCAAACCTGAGGCGAAGCGCGGTGGCGAATCGCTCGCACGGGCGGAACTCGCAAGTTTTCTCGACGTGCGCGGCGTCAATTACCGGCAAGACATGTCGAGTCCGGTCGCCGGGTGGACCGGCTGTTCGCGGCTATCGCCGTACATCGCGTTCGGGGCGATCTCGATGCGCACGGTCTTTGCGGCGACGTCGGCGCGCGAAGCGGAGATCCGCGCCCGGCGTAAAGCGGGCGAAACGCTCGACGCACGTTGGGTAGGTTCGCTGTCGTCGTTTCGTGGGCGGCTGCACTGGCATTGCCACTTCATGCAGAAGCTCGAAGATCAGCCGTCGCTCGAGTTCGTCAATCAAACGCGCGCGTTCGACGGGATGCGCGAAGACGATTTCGATGAGACGCGCTTCGCCGCATGGTGCGCCGGGCGCACGGGCTATCCGATGGTCGATGCGTGCATGCGCGCGCTGCATGCAGGCGGCTGGATCAACTTCCGTATGCGGGCGATGCTGATGTCGTTCGCGTCGTATCATCTTTGGTTGCACTGGCGGCGTACCGGCATCTATCTCGCGACGCAGTTTCTCGACTTCGAGCCCGGTATCCATTGGCCGCAAACGCAGATGCAAAGCGGCGTCACGGGCATCAACGCAATCCGCATCTATTCGCCTGCAAAGCAAGCCCGCGATAACGATTCGACGGGTAGCTTCATTCGACGCTACGTGCCGGAACTTGCGAACGTACCGGTCGAGCATCTGGCGGAGCCACACCTCATGCCTCCGCTGGTCGCAGCCGCTGCGGGCTTCGCGATCGGTATCGACTATCCGTTCCCGATCGTCGATGAAAAGCTCGCCGTCGCGCAGGCGAAAGAACGCGTATACGCGGTGCGTCGCCAAAGCGCAACGCGTACCGAAGCGCAAGCCGTGTATCGCAAACACGGCAGCCGCAAACCCACGCCGCCCCGCCGGCCGGTTGCGCGCGTTGCGGCCCCGCAAAACGATCCCATGCCGGAAGATCCCATGCTCGAGATACTCGACTCGGAAGTAAAATGAATCGATTGCGTGCATCGGCAAAGACCGCGTCGTGACGATCTTAGGTAAGGTTTGGGAAGCACTCGTGGTTTCCGCAGGTATGTTTTGGGCGGTCGGCTGGAGCCTCGTGCTCGGCTTCGCCCTCTCCGGCGCTATCCAAACGCTCGTCTCGAATCGCCGCATGCGCGAGCTGCTCGGTCGCGACGGGCCGAAAGAAATCGCCCTCGCGACCGTCTTCGGCGCGGCGAGCTCGTCGTGTTCTTACGCCTCGGCGGCCGTTACGCGCTCGATGTTCGCCAAGGGTGCCGCGCTCGTTCCGTCGCTCGCGTTTCTTTTCTCCTCGACCAACCTCGTGATCGAACTCGGTATCGTCCTGTGGATATTGATGGCCTGGCAGTT